>JBJXGA010000316.1:0-4243 GCA_046152955.1 Planctomycetales bacterium
TCCGCGGGCCGGGAGCGTCGCCTATCGTGGGATCACGTTGGAGCTGCGGCAGGCGATCGAACCTTGGCATGTGCTGGGGGAAGAGGCGGCTGCCGGGGGGACCGCCCGCTATGTCGAGTCGTCGATCGAGCGTCTGGAACTCAAGGTCCGCGGTCTGACGGATGGCAGGTACGTCGTCGCCTGCAACGGCCGCCGGGTCCCCCTGGCGCCCACCGGAACGCAGGGGGAATTCGTGGCGGGGGTGCGGTTTCGCGCGTGGCAGCCGCCGTCGTGCCTGCATCCGACGATCGGTGTCGATGCGCCCCTGGTGTTTGATCTGGTTGATACCTGGAACCAGCGTGCGGTCGGAGGCTGTACTTGGCACGTGGCGCATCCGGGCGGGCTGAATCCTGATACACTTCCCGTCAATGCCTTTGCCGCCGAGGGACGCCGCGCCGCGAGATTTCAGCCCTTCGGCCACACCCCCGGCCCCTGCCCAATCCCCCCCGCCGAATTGAACGCCGCTTATCCCTTCACGCTGGACCTGCGTCGTCCGCTCCATCCCACCTTCCCTGGCGCCACCTGACATCCGGAGAGTCCATGATTGACAGTTCCGGACCGGAAGGCGCTCTTCCGCCCGGCTCCCCGAACTTGGTGTATCGTCCCCGAGACGCGGCACAGGATGAAATGCTGGCTCCCGACCTGACCGTTCGGCCGGCGTGGACCCGATTTTCCGCCGGCTTGGCTCAACTCGGCACAGCGGGGTTGGACGCGCGGGCCGATCAGGTCGATCGCCTGTTGCGCGAAAATGGCGTCACCTACAACGTCTATGGCGCGGCGCAGGATCTCGACCGTCCCTGGCTGTTGGATCCGCTCCCGTTGCTGATTCCGGAAGCCGACTGGAGTCGGCTGGCGGCAGGAATCGAGCAGCGGTTGGAACTGCTCAACCGTCTCGCTCAGGATGTGTACGGCCCGCAGCGATTGCTGCGTGACGGCGCCCTACCCGCGCAATTTCTCTACAAGCATGCTGGTTTTCTGCGCCCCTGCGTCGGCATTGAACCTCCGGGCGGAGTTTTCCTGCACTGGTACGCGGCGCAACTGGCCCGCGACGCCACTGGCCAGTGGATCGTTCTGGGGGACCGCACGCAGGGCCCTTCCGGCGCTGGCTACGCGGTCGAAAATCGGATTGTCGTCTCGCGGACTCTCCCGCAGGATTTCCACAGTCTCAATGTGCTGAGGCTGGCCCCCTATTTCGTGACGCTCAAGCGGACCCTGGCGCGACTGGCAGGCGAACTATCGGACAATCCGCGGATCGTTTTGCTTTCCCCCGGCCCCCGTAGCTCGCGATACTTCGAAGACGTCTATCTGGCGCGGTATCTGGGCTATGCTTTGGTGGAGGGGGGCGATCTGACGGTTCGTGGCGACGGAGTGTTTCTCAAAACGCTGGGGGGGCTGCTGCCGGTGCATGTGATTTTGCGCCGCATGGGAGACCAGGATTGCGACCCGCTGGACCTGCGTCCCGACTCGCTCAGCGGAGTTCCCGCACTGGTGCAGGCGGCGCGCAGCGGTCGCGTTGTCATCGCCAATGCTCTGGGGAGCGGCATTCTGGAAGCGCCGATCGTCCAGGCGCTGTTGCCGGGCCTTTGTCGGCACATTCTGGGAGAAGGGCTGCGGCTGGCGTCGGTTCCTACCTGGTGGTGCGGGCGGGCGAGCGATCTGGCCTATGTGGAGGCCCATCTTTCCGAACTCATTGTGCGGTCAGCGTTCCAGCAGCGAGGCCGCGCCCGTCCCGGCTGGCAGCTTTCCAACGCGGAGCGGGGGGAACTGCTCGCGCGGATCCGTGCCAAGCCGGCGCGGTACGTGGCGCAGATGCCGGTGGTGGGCTCGACCGCGCCGGTCTGGGTGGACGGGCGCTTGCAACCCTGGCACGTGACCCTGAGGACGTTCGCCGTCTTCGACCGCCCGCGGTATCAGGTGATGCCCGGTGGCCTGTGTCGCGTGGCGCCGGATTCGGAACTCTTGGCGGAATCGATGGCCGCCGGTCAGCGCAGCAAAGATTTGTGGATTCTATCCGACAAACCGGTCGAGTCGGTGACGCTCTTGCGCGACAACGTGCCGGCCCTGCAACTGCGGCGGAGCACCAATGACCTGCCCAGCCGCGCCGCGGACCATTTGTTTTGGCTCGGTCGGCTGACGGAACGGGCCGAGTCGCTGGTGCGGCAGATTCGGAGCATCGTCGCCCGCATGACGACCGAAGTGCGCCCCGCCGGCTTGGCCGAAATGCGATTGCTCGTCGAGTCGTTGTGCGAACCGGGGCGTTCGCCCCTCTGCACGGTGTCGGGGGACGATCGGGCGCTGTGGGAGCAGATCCGCAGCGAGCTGTGGTCGGTGTTGCGCGACCGCCAGCGGTCGGGAAGCCTGAGCGAAACATTGGAGTCGGCGCGCCGCACGGCGTCGGTGGTGCGGGACCGCATCGCGATCGATAGTTGGCGGGTCTTGCACCAGATGCATCTGGCCCCCGCCGATTCCCCCGATGCGAAGGAACCGGCGCGCGTGCTCCTGGAACTCAACCATCTGTTGATCCTGCTCTCCGCGTTCAGCGGCCTGGGGGCTGAAAGCATGACGCGCGGTCCCGGCTGGTTGTTTCTGGACCTGGGGCGCCGCATCGAACGCGCGCAGCAGACGCTGCGCCTGGTTCGCGGATTGCTGGTTGACGCTTCGACCGAATTGCTTCCGCGACTGGAAGCGATGCTGGAGATCGCCGACAGTTCGATGACGTACCGTTACCGCTACCTGGCCACCCTGCAACTGGCGCCGGTCCTCGACCTGATCCTGGTGGACGATTCGAATCCGCGGGCCGTCATCTACCAGTTCGTGGCGCTGGCCGATCACGCGCGGAGTCTCTCCCTGACCGCCCCCCGCGGGGAGGAATCTCCCCAAGCGCGCCTGGCGCGCAAGCTGCTGTCGGACCTGCGGCTGGCCGACATCGAAGCCTTGTGCCAGGTCGACGGCGCCAGCGATCGCGAGACGCTGGCGCAACGGCTGGACGCCTGGAGCGAGTCCCTCCGTTCCCTTTCGGACAGCATCTCGCACACCTACCTCTCCCACACCACCGCCTCGCGCCAGCTCACGCAATTGCTGGTTCCCACGAGAAAATAGCCCCCTCATCTATGCGCTATCACGTGCGTCACATCACCCGCTACGCGTACTCGGACCCGGTGGTCCTGTGCCAGAACCAGGTCCGGCTGGTGCCCCAGGCGCTGGCGAATCAGCGGCTTCACGATTTTCAATTGGCGATCTCTCCCGAACCGGTGGCACGCCGCCAGTGGCAGGATGTTTTCGGAAACGCTGTCTGGTTTTTCTCGGTGGAGACGCCGCATCAGTTGTTGGAAGTCACCAGCGACAGTCTGGTCAGTCGCGACTCGATGCCGGTCCCCGATCCCGCAACGACACCTCCCTGGGAATGGGTCCGCGACCGTTTGGCCGATGGCACCGACCTGGAACCGCGCTTGGCCTGCCAGTTTCGCTATGAGTCGCCGTTTGTGCAGGAACTTCCGGAAGCCCGCGACTATGCGCTGGTCAGCTTCACCCCCGGCCGTCCAATTCTGGAAGGACTGCTCGATCTGACGCGGCGCATTCACGCGGAGTTCATCTATTCACCGGCGACCACCACCGTCTCGACCCCCACGCAGCAGGTCTTCGCCACGCGGCAGGGGGTGTGCCAGGACTTCGCCCACCTGGGGATCAGTTGTCTGCGCTCGCTGGGGCTGGCCGCCCGGTATGTGAGCGGCTACCTGCTGACGGAACCACCTCCCGGCCAAACCAAACTGGTCGGTGCCGATGCCTCGCACGCCTGGTTCTCGGTCTATATCCCAGAGGCCGGCTGGATCGACGTGGATCCGACGAACAACGTGATCCCGCAGGAAAAACACGTCACGATCGGCTGGGGCCGCGACTACGGAGACGTCTGCCCAATCAAAGGAGTCTTCACCGGCGGCGGCCAACAGTCAATCACCGTGGCGGTGGATGTGCTGCCGATTACGCCGGCCGCCCAAGCGAACGAGCCCATTCGCCGCCTGGTGTGAGGGGAATTTGGTCGGTGGGAGCCTCGGGCGCAAGACCGCATCGGAGGCCAGGGAAGCTCCTCAAAAAAACGCAGCGCACCCGGAGGGAGTCGAACCCCCAACCTACGGATCCGAAGTCCGTTGCTCTATCCAATTGAGCTACGGGTGCGAATGTGAAAAAATCAAACCGATGGTGAACC
>JBJXGA010000171.1:0-16508 GCA_046152955.1 Planctomycetales bacterium
GCCAGCTCCTTTTCCAGCCGGGCGCACGTCGGACATCCATTTCCGGTCGGCACTGTCATGGTCGACAGAGCCTATCCTTGATTCCCAAAATCGCCAAGAGCAATTCAAAAGCCGTGAACGGTTACCGTTCTTTCGGAAAGGTTTGATACTGCCCGAGAATGTCGCGATTGGCGACCGCGCGAAGCCAGGCAAAAAGTATTACGTCGCGGTTGTACCCGCCGCGGCGATCCTAGAAATGGGTTTAACGATAGCAACTGACGCCGAAATCCCGCCAACTGGCCGTGCTCCAAACCCGGCACATGCCGTGATCCCTGAACTAAATGCGACCCTGAGGCGGGAAGAATCAACTATCGACTTCGCGCGTCGAATCGCATACGCCTGCTCCGAGGTACTGGGACCGTATTCTGTTGCGGCCCCGCGCAGCCACCCAATTTAGGGTGTCACTGACACCATGACGGGGCGTTTCGGGTTTTTTTGGACAGTTTGGCCGACCTGCAAATTGTGGAGTTTTTGCGGCAAAATGCGGTTTTTTTCTATAGTCCGCAATTGGCGTTGAGGAGTTTTGAGTCTGCTGCTCTAACCGATTGAGCTACGGCTCCCAGAATGAAAAGCATCCATCGCCCGCGACCGCGTTCCCCATCCACCATCCACCATCCACTCCCTAGCCCCTAACTCCTAGCCCCTAACTCCTAGCCCCTAACCCCTCCCCCCCTACCGGAAAAAATCCAACCCCGGATCCGCCGGGTCATTTTCTGACAACTTGAAGTTGAACCCCCCTTTCTCCAACGGGGAGGCGCGGCCGATCATCGCGCGGCCGTCGCCGTAAAGCATCAGCAGGTTGCCGTCGACTCCGTACTGTCCTTCCAGGCGGATCGATTTGTCCTGTTGCGTCACGATCCAGGTGAAGCGTCGATCGTCTCCCAGCGCCAGTTCGATTTGCACTGGGCCGCGGGTGGCTTTCCAGGTTCCGGCGAGTTTGGCGGCACTCAACGGTGGAGCGGAATTGGCGGGGGGAGTTGCGGTGCGCGGGGAGTTTCCTCCGGAAGTCGCCGCCGCGGGAGTTTTGTCCTCTTTGACGCCGCCGGCAATCAATTGGTTCAGGGGAGGGGGCAACTCGGCTTGCGGCAAGAGCTTCGTCACCGCGGTGAGTTGACGCACCGCCGCGGCGGCGTGGCGGCAGGTCGTGTAGTGGTACGCCAGGACGAACGCCGCATCGGCGGCGTCATCGTGCTGTTTTCGGTAGTTTTCAAGCTGCCGCAGATCCTTCGTGTAGTCCTCCTGATCGGCGTACATGCCCCCCAGCGTGGTCCAGTTCCAACCGGGAGAGACCGACAGGACGGCATACAGCGTCTGTGCCGCGGCGCGATAATTCCCTTGGGCAAACTGCACCAGGGCGCGAAATTCGTGCAGGGCCGGATCATGAGGCAAGGCCTGCAGCGCGGTCTCAATCTGCGTCAACGCCTCCGGTAGGTTGCGCTTCTGGAATGCCTCACGCGCCGCGTCAAAGGCGCGCAGTCCGGCGACCATTTCGGGAGTTCGGAAAATGCCGTTGGCAGTGGCCCCTCCGGCTGAATCGGAAAAGGGAGTCGCGTCGTCGGCAGGGGATTCCTCTTCTGCCGTCGAGCCGGAGCCTTCGTCCGGCGCATCGAGCGGGATCGGTTTGGAATAGTCGAGGTGGGCCGGGGTTCCTGCGGGGGACTTGTCGAGAAACGGATTCTGATAGAGGCCGTATCCGGAAAAATAATACAGCGCGCCGACCCACCAGCGAGGAAAGCTCCAAATCCCGAGGCCGCCGCCCCAGTTCCCCCAGCCCCATTGTCCACCCCCCCAATACCCGTGATGCCAATATGTGTTGTAGGCATTCGTATAGGGCGGTTCGAAACTGCTCTCGACCGAGAAGGTCGAGGCGGGAGCGGCCTGATAACGGCGCGGCGTGTAGCTGGATTGGAACGATGTTCCGACGGTGCTGGGCTGACTGCTGGAGCCGGGAAACATCTGGCTGCGGCTCATCGTCGGCTGCGTGCGCCAGCTTCCTCCAGAGCCCCCTGTCGAGTTGCGCGACTGCGGCCCATTGCCGTCGTTGAAATTCGGAGCATTGAGGTTGCGGCTGGGAACCCCCATCCCCATCAGCGCCCCCCAGGGGCTGGCGAATTGCCAGAAATTGGCCCCTACATTGTAACCCGATTGCCGCCCCCAACCCATCCCCCCCCGAGCCTGCGCGGCACGGGGAGTGCCGATTTGGATCACGAGCGCCAGCAATGTGGCCCCCACAGTCAGACGATGACGCAACAGGTGAAGCATGATGAAACGGAAGCGAAGGTGTGATGGGAGGTTGAGCCGCGGGAATCATTCTGCCGGTGGGGGGGGACGGCGGCGGACGGTCACGGGAGCGCGATTGCCCAGATACGCATCCCCCTCCAGCCGGTCGTGCGTTTCGAGTGTCATGGTCTGTTTGTCGATCTTCCGGATAATGGCCGTCCGGGAGAACGTCTGTCCCAGCGCCGAGACCCCCTGAGATTTGATGACCCAGGCATCGGCGCCGTGGCTCCACAGTCCCTCGCTGTAACTGCCGGTCGAATCAAACGTCCACGACTTGAATTGCTGCGTCAGCGGATCCCAGCCGATCCGCATCGATCCGGTGACGATTCCCCGTTCGGGAAGGTCCATTGTGAACTCCTGCAACAGGAAATTGTGGTCATCGACCCAGCGGCAGGAGGTGTGAATCTGTGAATTGCTGCTTTCGTCGAGCCAGTCGCCGATCATCCACTCCAACTCGCGGAGGTGGTGCGAATGATGCGGCACGCCGCGCTCCGCGTCAAAATCGCGGGCGCGGGCCACCCGCCAGCGCCCCTGCTCCCGGACGTGGACGACGACATAGCGGCTGACGGTCGGAGGGAGCCCCGGTTCGGGAGTCATTTCGGACACGCCTTCTTCAATCGCGGCGTTCGCGCCGAATTGTCGAATCGACTCGACGTGCAATTTGATCGTCGACTGCGGCGCGGCTCGGAACACCTCGGCGAAGTGCTTTTCGATCGCGTCGCGCCCCTGAATTCTCTGGCCACTCTCGGTGATGAACTCGGCCTGGGGGATGAAGTCGGCGACGAGCGCCGCGGGATCATGGCGATTGAACGCCTCAGCGAACCGCTGTGCCGATTCACCGATGGCCGACTCCGTCTCTCGAAGAGCCGCATCGGAAGGGGGCTTGTCCGGAGCGCCGGTGGGCGGGACGGATTTGGTCGCTTTGGCGCCCGTGGCCGCTCCTTTGGCCGACTTGTCACGCGGTTGCTCGTCGGCCGGCGCGCCGCTTCCCCCCCTGGGCATGGTCAACCCGAGCAATCCTCCCACCAACAGGAACGTGACGGAGCAGACAACAGTGCGCATCGCAATTCTCGCAGCAGGAGTGAGACAGGAAGCCCCCAGCAATGGGGCAACGGCGGCAGCCAGTGATTTTAGGAGCCGAACGTCTGAGAAACCAGCGGTCGGGACTCACATCGACCAAGGCCGATCTGGCGGAGTGGAGGTGGCCAGTGCAAAACGCTCCCCGAGATTGAGGTGAATTGATCCGGGAATTGTTCCGACGGCAGGCTGAAAACGCGATTCATTACAAAACACCAGCTCCCCACCGGCCCTGTGCCGGTGGAAGCCATGACTGGGAGCTACTCACACGCCTGGCACCACGTTTCCCGCGGTCATGAACCTCTGCCCCCCTCCCCGCCGCCGTGGAGCATTGTCGCGAGAATAGACGTCCGTTGCGGCGGGGAGGGGGGCAGAGGTTCTACACCTGGGATGACTGTCTGGTTCTCGCCTTGTAGCAATCAGTCATGCGCTCCACCGGCACAGGGCCGGATGGGGGCGAGTCGGTACAGAAATGAATCCTCTCCATGGCGCTGCGGCGGTGCAAAGCGAGCCTCGTTTCCGCAAGCAAATGTGGAAGTAGCCTGGCGGACAAATTCCGCTACACTGTTGAAAACGGAGCGGCCCGTGAACGGTTGCCATCCAACCCGCTATCCTCCTTGACCAAGTCTCCTCATGCTGTATTCCCTGCTTTTCGCGGCCGCGTTGATTTCCGCACTGGACCGGCCACTCGACGCCCAGACCGCCTCGTCACCGCGCGGCAAGGAGAACGAGTCCACCTCCATGCGGGTGTCGGCCCCTCCCGCCGAGCTCAAACTGGAGCCCTTCTATCGCAAGTACGTCAGTGCCGAGGGCTTTCCGATCGTCGCTTCAGAGCGGGTCAACGACTATGCGCTGCTGGAGGCGGCCTGGCTCGTCAACCTGATGCTGGCGCGGCGCCCCGACGTGCGGCAGGCGATGATTCGGGGGGGCTCACGGATGGTGATCCTCGCCCATGATCAATTCACGACCGACACCCCCGAGCATCGGGATCTGAAACCCAAAGATTTTTGGGACCGGCGGGCGCGGGGAACGGGAGGTTCGACGAGCGATCCGATCTGTTCGTGCGGCGAAGAGAATCTGCTGGCGTATCCGGGCGATCCCTACGCCGCGGAGTGCATCCTCATCCACGAGTTCGCCCACACGATTCATTTGCGGGGAATGGCGGTGGTGGACCCGACGTTTGATGGGCGTGTGCAACGGGCCTATAAACAGGCGCTGGCCAGGGATCTGTGGAAAGGGGCCTATGCCTCGACGAATCACTACGAGTATTTTGCCGAAGGGGTCCAATCGTGGTTCGACAACAACCGGCCTCCGGATCACGATCACAACGACGTTGACACGCGTGAAGAACTCAAGGCCTACGACTCTGGGCTGGCGGCGCTGTGCGAAGAAGTGTTCGGAGAAACCAAATTGACGTACACCAAGCCGACGACCCGCCTTAAGGGACATCTGGCCGGTTACGATCCCGATCAGGCGCCCCGATTCGTCTGGCCGGAACACCTGGAGAAGATCGGCGAGCAGATCCGCCGCGAGGCAGTCGAGAAGCGTCAGCAATCGGCCAAACCAGCCGCCGCGAGCTTTGAGCCGCGAAAGGACAAGACGCAGAAGGTCGAGGGATGGACGGTCCATGTCAGCGAACGGCTGATGAAGGAGCAGCCGCAACAGACGAAACTGGCGCTGGAACTGCTCACGGGGCAGCTTCAGGAGATTGTCCGAATTGTTCCCGCACCGGCGGTGAAGCAGATGCAGATGGTTCCGCTTTGGTTTTCGCTCCCTTATCCAGGAGTGGGGCCGACGGCAGAGTACCACCCAGGAGCCGATTGGCTCCGTGAACACCAGCGCGACCCGGTGATGGCGCGGGGGGTGGAATTCACCAACATTGAGCGATTTGAACCGGAATCGCGGCGGATGCCCTATTTCGTGTTGCACGAACTGGCGCACGCATTCCATGACCAGGTACTGGGATTCGATCACCCTGAAATCGTCGCCGCCTACCAGCGGGCGGTGGACAGCAAGAGTTACGACGCCGTGGAACGGACGTTCGGCGACCCGCAGGTTCCCAACCGCACCGAACGGGCCTACGCGATGTCGAACGAGAAGGAGTACTTCGCCGAAACCACCGAAGCGTTTTTCGGAAAGAACGACTTCTTTCCCTTCAACCGAGACCAACTCGCCCGACACGATCCGGAGATGTTCGAATTGCTGAAACGGCTTTGGGAGACCAACCCAGAGGCGAGCAAGTGAACGCGGCTGGTGGCACGCCCTGGCGTCAGGGCCTGCCACCCGGCCGCTATTCCATGGAGCAGCTCAACCCCCCTGCGGCGGGGACGTAGCAGGTCCGCACGTAATCCATCACCATCCGGTCGGCGTTGAACCGCCAACCGAGAGTGCGGACAGCGCGCTTCATCCGTTTGATCCATAGCCGCGGCAAATCATCTTGGTCGCGCTCGTAAAACAATGGGATGACTTCGTCGTTGAGCACGCGGGTCAGGCTCCGAGCGTCCCGCTCGTCCTGGATTTCCTGGCGGACGTGCGTACGGCCGCTGCCGATCGCAAAACCATTCGAACCGTCGTAGGCTTCCGCCCACCAGCCATCCAGAATGGAGCAGTTGAGCACGCCGTTGAGCACCACTTTCTGCCCGGAAGTTCCCGAGGCTTCCAGCGGACGGCGGGGATTGTTGAGCCACACATCCACCCCCTGCACCAGATGTCGGCCGAGGTTGATGTCGTAATCTTCCAGAAAGACGACTCGGCCGCGGAACGGTTCCTGCTGGCTGACGTGGTACACCCGTTGCAAGATGGTTTTGCCGGGGTCGTCCGCGGGATGCGATTTGCCCGCGAACAGAATTTGAATCGGACGATCCACGCTGGTCACCAGTTGTGCCAGCATGTCCAGGTCGCGGAGGATCATGTCGGCGCGCTTGTAGGGAGCGAACCGACG
This sequence comes from Planctomycetales bacterium, assembly GCA_046152955.1. Lineage (GTDB taxonomy): Bacteria > Planctomycetota > Planctomycetia > Planctomycetales > Planctomycetaceae > SIAF01. Next base: position 6,338 of record JBJXGA010000171.1, read on the forward strand.
CGCGAATCCGATCGTCAAGACCCGCGGGTCCAGCGCGGTGGCCAGTTGCGCCAGTTCTGCCTCGGACGCATCCCGTCGCCGCGCCTGCTTGATCAGGCGATTGCGGGCATAGGTGATCAACCGGCTTTTCAACGTCTGGTGCGTTTCCCACAGTTCGCCGGGAGAAAGTTGTTCAACCGGCGCCCACACTCCCGGCTCGCCGGTTCGCAGATACCAGTCCAGCGGAAGGACGCGATCGAACAGCATTCGCATCTGGGCCGCCAGCCAGCTCGCCACGTGGACGCCGTTCGTGATGTGTCCGATGGGAATTTCTTCTTCGCTGCGCCAGGGCCACAGGTTGGACCACATGCGGCGGCTGACCACGCCGTGCAGGCTGGAGACCGCATTCGCCCGCCGACAGACTTTGAACGCCAGCACCGTCATGCAAAACGTCTCTTCGTGATTTTGCGGTTCGACCCGTCCCAGGCTCATCAGGGAGTCCTGGCGCAATCCGAGTTCGTCCCGGAGCGGCCCGACATGTTCTTCGATCAGATCGGCGCCGAAGCGATCATGGCCGGCGGGGACCGGCGTATGGGTCGTGAACACGCACATCGCCGAAGTGTCGCGGAGCGCGTCGTCAAACGTGGAATCGTCCTCCTTCATCCGTTCGCGAATGACCTCCAGCCCGGCAAAGGCCGAATGCCCTTCATTCATGTGAATGACCCCCGGCTGGATCCCCATCGCCTTGAGGGCCCGCACGCCGCCGATCCCCAGCATGATTTCCTGGCGGATGCGGGTGCGGTGGTCGCCGCCGTAGAGGCGGCTGGTCAATTGTCGGTCTTCGTCCCTGTTCTCCGGGACGTCCGTATCGAGCAGATACAACGGAATCCGCCCCACGTTGACGCGCCAGACGCGGGCGTGGATTTTCCCCCCGCGGGTATCAACGGAGATCAACACCGGCTTGCCGTCGGTCCCCAGCGCCGCTTCCAGGGGCAGCTTGGCGATTTTCTGATCGGTATACGTTTCCTTCTGCCAGCCCTGTTCGTCGAGGTATTGATTGAAATACCCCTGGCTATAAAACAGTCCCACGCCGACGAGCGGAATTCCCAGGTCAGAGGCGCTTTTGAGGTGATCCCCGGCGAGGACACCCAGGCCGCCGGAGTAAATCGGCAGCGACTCGTGCAACCCGAATTCCGCCGAAAAATACGCCGTCGGCCGCTGCCCCAGCACCCCGGCATGCGTGGCTCCCCAGGAATCGGTGGACTGCATGTACTCCTGCCAGCGGCGATAGGCCCAATTGATCCGGGTGTGCAGGACGGCGTCGGTGGCTCGATTCTCCAGTGCGTCGGGAGGATAATGCTCGAGCAGCAACACCGGATTGTGCCCCACTTCGGTCCACAACGTCGGATCGATGTCCCGGAAAATCTGCGTGACTTCCGGCTGCCAGCTCCACCACAGGTTTCCCCCCAATTCGCGTAACTTGTCGTGGATTGATTTCTGATTTGCCATGAACTCCTGCCTCTCGCTGCTCCGTCGTCGCGGACACTCCGCCGCGCTTGCCAAATCCGCACTATAACGACCGGTCGGGGCGTGTGCCAGATGCGTTACGAGTCCGCGCGCCGCGGCACAGCGGGCGTGCCCAAATTCCTTGGCAGCCCCGCGGGCGTAGCCAATCCGCGAGAATCCGGGTGTTCACTGCTCCGCCCACGTTCTGGCGAACGTGGCTACCGCCAGGATTCGCGAGCACACCCGCGCTGCGAACGTGCAGCCGCAGCCAGTTTCGAGTAGGCTGATCCTTCCGATCCACCAGTATTTCAGTCCGACGGAATCCAACCAACAGGGGATCCCCATGACCGCAAGTCTTCAGACGCTGTGCCTGTCTCTGGCCGTGCTGGCGCAAGGTGCCGACGAAAAGTCCTTTCCGCCGCACCGCGTGGCGGGGAACGTCTATTACGTCGGCTCGCAAGCGCTCGCCAGCTACCTGATCACGACCGAGGAAGGGCACTTTCTGATCAACAGCGGCTTCGAGGAAACGGTCCCCCTGATTCGCGGATCGGTTGAGGCACTCGGATTTCAGATGCGCGACGTCAAAGCGATCCTCGCCAGTCACGCACATTCCGACCACGTCGCCGGGCATGCGCTGCTCCGGGAGATGACTGGCGCGAAAGTCTACGTCATGCGCGGCGATGACCAGGTGATTGCCCAGGGGGGGGTTGGACAATATCTGTATGCCGACAGCCGCTGGAAGCCGTGTCCGGTGGATGTGATCCTCAAAGACGGCGATCGCGTGACGCTGGGGAAGACGACGCTCGTCGCGCGAAGAACTCCCGGACATACGCGCGGCTGCACAACCTGGACCTGGCGCGTCGCCGAGGGGGGGAAGCAACTCGACGTGGTGGTGATCGGCAGCCCCAACGTTAATCCCGGTTATCGCCTGGTCGACAACCCGGACTATCCCGAAATCGCCGACGACTTCGCCACGACGTTCAAGGTTCTCAAAGAACTCCCCTGCGACCTGTTTTTGGGAGCGCACGGCGACTACTACGGATTACCGGCCAAGTACGAACGCCTGCAAAAGGATCCTCAGTCGCATCCCTTCATCGATCCGCAGGGTTACCGCGATTATGTGACGCTGAAAGAAAAGGCCTTTCGCCAGACGCTGGCGGAACAGCAGCGAGCCGGCCAGAGCAGGAACTGACCGCGCAGTGGAACTTCGCCGCGGAACGTTGACGGACTGCCCCCGCCCCTCTAGCATCGGACGCAAAGCGAGCTGCGGTTCCCTCTCCGAAGCAGTGTCGCCAACCAGTTCTGATGGGCCAAAACGCGCATCATTTCCGATTTCAACTCGATTCACACATCCCGCTCACTCCCCTCCCATCCGAGGGGGGACAACCCCACAGGTGACCCAATGGCCAAGAAACCCGCCAAGAAGAACAAGAAACAAAAACCACTCGGCCGGATCGTGTTGCGGACGGGAGAGGCGCTGGTGGAAGCGGCCCCTCCCTGGTCGGCGGCGGAGCCGGAAGTGGTCATTGGCGAACTGGATGGTCCGGTCGGCCAGGCGATCGCCAACCTGCTGGGGGACCAGACGAAAGGGCACTCGCGCGTCTTCGCCATTCTCAATTGCGACGTGCAGGTCCGCCCCGTGACGCTGATGGTCAGCAAGGTGACCGTCAACAACGAAAAGTACACCAACATCCTGATGGGTACCGTCCAGGCGGCGATCGCCAACGGCGTTCTGGACGCCGTCCGCGCCGGCGACATCCCCAAGGAAAAAGCGAACGACCTGGGGATCATCATTTCCGTGTGGCTCGATCCCTCGGTAGTTACGGCGGAGGTCGATTTTCAGATCCTCTTCGACACCCACCGCGCCGCCACCGCCAAAGCGATCCACAAGGCGATGCATCACGAACCAGGCATCGACTGGCTCCTGGAAAACCAGGACAAGGTGACGCACTGTTTTCACCAGATGGCGCTCGACGGAACCGCGGGCTGATCCGGCGCGTTACATCTCCCCGCTTTGGCGGTTCGACCACCACGGCAGAGAGACCCCTCCGTCGATCGTCAGCGTGCTGCCGGTCATGTACTCGCAGGCATCGCTCAGGACGAACGCAATGGCCCCGGCAATTTCCTCGGGAGTCCCCATCCGTCCCCAAGGGAGCTTCTGTCCCCCGACCTGAATCTGGTCTTCGCTGAAGAACTTCCGCTCGCCGGGGGTGTCAATCCAACCCGGATGCACGATGTTGACCCGGATCTTGTGCCCCACCAGCTCGATCGCGGCAGTCCGCGCCATGTGGTCGATCGCCGCCTTGGCCATGTTATAGGCCATGGCGGTGGGGATGGCCAAGACGGCATGCGGCGAGCTGACGACGACGATCGAGCCCCCCCGTCCCTGCTTGACCATTTGCTGGGCGCTCGCCCGGACGCCGTAAAACGCCCCCCACATCGTGACGTCGATCGTTCGGCGAAACCCCGTCATGTCGGCTTCAATCATCAACTGCCGATCGCTGTAAACGGCGTTCGACACAAAGCAGTCGAGACTGCCGAATTGCGAGACGGTCGTGGCCACCATCGCCTCCACCGCGGCCTGATCGGAAACGTCGGCCTGGACGAGGATCGCCCGGCGTCCGAGCTTTTCGATCGTCGATTGGACCTCCTCGGCCTGCTCGCGATGCGACCGAAAATTGATCGCCACATTGGCCCCCTGCCGGGCCAGATGAATTGCCACTTCTCTCCCAATTCCCAGTGAAGCGCCGCTCACCAGCGCATTTTTTCCCTCAAACTGCATGCCACGCTCCTTGAATGGACGCCTGAATGTCTTTGGCGATGCGCCGCGCGTCCCCGCAACGGCGATCCCGGCGTACAATAGCAGGAACGATGGGGGCGCTCCAAGGGGTGACGCCTCATCCGCGTCCCGAGGCGCCAGCCGGCGTGACGCGAACCGTCTGGCAATCCTCCCCCTCGTCTTCCACGTCGATGCCGACCCCCAGGAACATTTGGAGCAGGTCGATCTGCGTCGTGGAATGCCGGGTCAGGCGTGACGTTCGAAAGACTCCTCCCCTCTGGCGGCCTGCGTTGGGATCGTGGTTCTGCCAGGCGCTGATCGCCAACGGAAGCAGGAGCTGATCTGCCAGATAAGGGCCGACCGGGGCGCTCCCCGACAGATAGTCTCGGAGCTGCCGCACCGCCCCTGCCGCCACCTGTTCGGCCTTGACCCCCTGCTGTCCGAATCCGGAAAAGACTTCGGTGACGTTCTGAAAGACCAGATGCAGCAGGACGGCATTTCCCGGTCCGGCAGCCGCAACCTCTTCGATCGTTCCGCAGTCTTCGTCCCAGCCGGTTTTCGCCAGCACCACCCCCAATTCGCGCCGGGCAATATGCAGCGGGAGTCGCGAGAGCAGAATCCGCACCCCATGCTCCAGCTCTGCTCCTCGTTCCAACAGGTCAAATCCCTGGAGTGCTCCCGCCGGCTGAACCTGTACGCGAAACCGTCCTCCTCCGGCGGGATAGAATCCGCAACGTTCGGGCGTCAGCTCGACGCGCGGCCCCATCCGCCGGAGCAACGGGAGAAAGGCCCGTTCCAGGAAATCAACGGGAGGGGCCCAGGGATTATGCGTTCCCCCTTCCAGAATCAGCGTACTCGGCCCCGCGGCACATAGCAGTGCGGGCAGCACCGTCTGCAAAACAAGCGTCGCGCTCCCCGCCGTCCCCACGCGGAACTGGTACTCCCCGGCGCTCACCGGCCCTGGTTCAAAGGCGAAACTCCCCGACCCCATCTCGGCTCCCGAGACGCGCCCTCCGCTGATCGTGACCGCCCCCTGGACCGAGGCCAGATGCTGCCTCCCCAGCCCCGGACGCTGCCGCCCCGCGCGAATCTTGTAGACCGTGACCGAGCGCCCGGTGAGCAGCGACAGCGTGAGCGCCGACCGGACGATCTGTCCGCCCCCCTCCCCCTGCGAACCGTCAATCGAAAACTCGGTGGACATCGTCTTCAAAACCTCAACCGGGCGATTTTCCTGCCATGCCGCACGCAATCAGGCATCACCCCCCGTAGCTGACGCGGCCTGCGTCGGCAACCCAGAGATTTGCACCCAGAGATTTGCAACCGGCATCGACACAGACGCTCAACCTGATTCACATAGACCCACCAAAGCAGCGATTGGTTCAGGAGAAAATTCTCGGCCTTCGCAAGAAACGCATCGTGCCGCGGGGTCAGGTGCAGCGATTGCTGAGGCCGCGCGGTCAGAATGGTTTCAGGACCATCCGGCCGTACGCGATGAACGCCATGAGGACGCCAAGTACGGCGCTCATGATGATGGGAGGGATTTCGCGGTACTGGACGTGTACCCAAATGAACACGAGGCTCTCGATCGCCAGGACGGTCGCGGCCAGTGCCGTGAGTGACGGCTTCCAGTGGAGGGCGGCAGGGACGATCAGCCCGACCGTGCAAACGAGCTCGATGATGCCGAGGGCCGTCCAGAATTGCCGCGGCAATGCGCCAAAGGACGGGACGTCCGCACTGACCTTGTCGAACATGAAAACCTTGATGACCCCCGACGCTCCGTACACGAGCGCGCCGAGGACTTGCAAAACCCACAACAGGATGTTCATCGTGTGCCTCCTCCCGGTTTCCGCGTCGGCGCGTGCAGGGCGATCTCTTCTTGTCGTTCCGGCGAATCGTTGTCCACAAATGGTGCCATAGTGTGACGCGGCCGAACAGGTATTCGACCGCCGAAGTGCAGTAGAAGTTTACCGCGTTTTGGCGGCGTGGCACAGAGTTGTCAATTTTGGCTCTTCGGGTTTTTTAGTGGGTAAAAAAGTGGCCTTGAGGTCAAGAATACACGGTGTTTTGCGGTAAGACTGCTCATATTCTCTGAGAAGAAAATTGTCCTGCTCCTGGCCATTCCTGGCATCAACGTCGTCTCCGCTGTCCCCATGGCGCTTGACGCCTCGAAAAGATTGGCGCTCTGTCGTGTCACCATGCCTGATAAGGCGGTTTGAGGCCAACCTCTCATGTGCCAGTATGGCAATCAGGTGACGCTTTCACCGACCGAGACGGTCGTGCTCTGTTTCAGTCCCACTGCGACCTACACCCGCTGCTCGGACTTTTCAAAAAAACGCCCTCACCGGTGTTGCGCTGAATCCCTGCGCCTGCGTTGTTTTCCCAATTCCGATATGGCGGTCTTTTCCCCTTCCCCTTTTCCCCTTCGAAGACGCTCGACAAAGGGTGCTTCATCGACAACACCGAACAGGACGTCTACTACTGCCCGCAGGGCAAAGCGACGCCCTACGAGGAAACGCAGAGCCAAACCCAGCGGGGCCGGAAAGTGATCCGACGCTCGTACCGTTGCCACGAGTGTGCCGGCTGTCCACTGGCGGCCAAGTGCATCTCGAGCCGCAACAACGGCGGTCGGACGGTGAGCCGAGACATCTATGCCTCGGGACGAGAGCGTCATGCGGCGAAGATGGATAGGCCGGAGTCCCGCGCGGTGTACGATCGCCGCATGCATATTGCAGAAACGCCGTTCGCCCTGATCAAACATGTCTTGGGCCTCCGGCAGTTCCTACTGCGAGGCCTTGAGACAGTGAACATCGGATTTTCGAACGGGGCGACCGCCCGGCGCGCCTCCCTGCACAATCCGCAATGGCGATCCATCCGGCAAACTCGCAAGATTCTGCGGATTCCGCGAGAGCCGAAACGATTCAGGGATGGCAGCGGGTGAACGACGTCTTCTAAAATCTCAAGTTGACGAGGCAATGAGGGTCGATCCAAACTGGTGGCGCGACCCGAGTCCTGGAGAACGAATTCTCCGGCAACGGTCTGTCAATCTCCCGACCACTATGGAATGACCGCGATGTCAACTGAAAGCAAGACGCCGAAGTCTCGCGTCAAATCGCCGGTTTCGATCTACATCGTCCACCATCCCGAATGCAAAGAGGCCCAAGCCCTATCAGCAAAACTTTACGACTGGTTTCGACTCGGATATCTATCCGGGGACTCAAGCGGCGCAGGGCTTCCCGTCTATTTTCGTCGGCAGGTCCGAGAGATTCATGAAGCACAGACTGGCACACCTCAATTGGATTCGAGCTGGAGGTTGTACCCGAAAATCGAACACGAACACGCGAAGCTCAACGTGATAATCGTCCTGGTCGACCATCGCATGGTTGTGGAAGATAAATGGCGGGGTGCGATTGTCGCGCTTTCGAAACAGGTTTCCGAAGCGAAAGACGTCGCTCGCAAACGCCACAAACGCTCTCCGATGGAATTACTGCCTGCCGCCCTGCACGACAGTTTTTATCGTACCGGACCTCTCTCCGGCAATTTCAACTCCGTTCGCCTGGCAGGACTCAACCCGGCGAATCAAGAAGCGGCCTTGCGCCGCGCCGCCACCGAAATGACAGGCCGCCTACTGCGTGCCGCGAACGAAACCGGCTTCAAACAATTGGATGTCTTCCTGAGCCACGCGAAGAAAGACGGCCTTAAGATCGCTGAGACTCTGCGGGACGGCATTCGACGATTCGGCCAATTGGAACCGTGGTTCGATGCCAACGATCTGGCTTGGGGACAACGGTGGCAGAATGAGATTGAAGTCGCAACGACTGACACGGCCGCAATGGTCGCGGTTGTAACGGACGCCTATCCCACAAGGCCGTGGTGTCGGACCGAAGCCAGAGACGCGCGGACCCCCAGAATGCTGTCACATCATCAGAAGGTCTGGTGCATGCAGCCCATGGTGGCAGTCCTTGACCCGGGATCGACATGGACGCGGGCGATGCCCATGCTGGAAGGGGTTCCCCGGATCGGATGGCATCCCTCGCCGTCAGTCGATCCAACCGAGTACATCGTCGATCGCCTGGTCCTGGAAACGATGCTGGCGCAGGTCCACCGGGAAGTCGCCATCGACCTGGATAGCGCGGACCAGGAGCAGACGGACGTCTGTTTCATTACCTGGGTTCCGGACTCATGGTCGCTTTCGAAAATGCGAGCCGTGATGGACACGCCCTCCGATGCGTCGACAGTCGAACTGGCTGAACGCCCCTCGGCGAAGATCCGCAAAATCATTTATCCCGGTTATGGATTGACCCCCTCGGAGGAAGATGATCTCAAACCGGCGATCCACAGTTTTTCATCGACAACCGAGCTCGTGAGCTATGAAGATTACTGGCTGACTTGCGAAAAAAAGGACTTCCCGAAGGCGCATGATCTTGGTCGACGGCTGTTGATCGCGTTGTCCTCAGACGGCACGGCGGTCGAGTTGGCCGATCTTGGTCTGGGAACGGAACATTGCGACGAACTGATGGTGCGGCTCGCAATGCGACTGTTAAACCGCGACCAGCGTCTCGCGTTCGGTGGCACGCTGGTGCAGGATCGATCGAAGTTAAACGAACCTGCGATGGTCGATGGACCGTCGAAGTCCCCCACATCGACGCTGGCCGAGCATCTCATCAGCGCGGCCCTCAATTGGCAAAGTGAGACCGGATTTGTCCACGGCGAATGCGACCCAAACCACAGTCATCAGTCCAACATCACCAAACCGGGCACCTGGCCGCTTGTGAACTATTCGGCGTGGCCGATCTACGTGGACCTTGCCCCCGAGTGGAAAGCAACACTCGTGGGAGTGTGTGATTTCCGAAATGTGCGGCCGGTGGATTTTTCCGATGCCGAGATGCTGCGTTTCTCTACCGACCGAGAGACCGATCCGGGAGCTCGCCTCCGCCATGCCGATGCGCTGACCGAGCTGCGTAAGCTCTCCGCGAAAGAGGCTGATCTGCGTATTGTTTGGGGGGGGCAAATCAAGGGATCGCCGGGATGGATGCCCGGAATCCTGGAAGAAGTGTATCAGACGCTGATTTACAGAGATGCCAACCATCCCAACCTTCGGAAACCTCTGTTGATTCTGGGCGGATTTGGCGGTTGTGCCGGCATGCTCGCCGAATACTTGATGAGTCGCGATGCCGCATGGCCCCACCAACTCATGCCCCCTTCCGACCCACTGCGCGATGATCTTTTGACTGAGTTGGAGCGGGACAGTCAGCGACGGGTTTTTGAGGATTGCAAGAGAACACTTGCGCATTTCCGGCTGCTTCTGTGGAAGAAGAAGACCCGCGACCCAAATGAAATCGAACCCGATGGGCAGTCGTCAAAGAAATCGAAGGAACCCATCGACGACCCGGACCCCAACGGCACCAGGGTGAATGGCGTCGAAGCGGACACAATCTGGCTGGCACTGAAGGAATTCAGGCCGCGCAACGCCACCTGGCTGGTCATGAAGGCGGTGGAAGACGTGATCAGATACCTCCCCAATGCCAGTGACGTCGAGACGTCTCGAAATGGTCTTAAGCCTGTTGGCACAACCCCGCCCGCAGAGCGTCGCGCTGCACATGCCGAACGACCGGATAGAAGGAAACGTCGGAATCGACGGGGAACGACTTGAAACGATCCTGGTAGACGTGACCTTCGCCGACCACCGGGCGTTGCTTTTGCTACCGGGTCACCTCACCGATCTCGGCGGAAACGCCACGACGTTTGCTTACGAAAACCTCAATCGACTCACCACAGAAACCAGCGCCCAGAGTGCCACGGCTGGTGTTTAGAACGATTTTCGACTCGGAGAGTCGAGCGACGTCGCACGACTCTCCGAGTCGTGATCTTGACGCCAGCCGGACCGAGCGGAGCGCAGGAAACGTCGGA
>JBJXGA010000317.1:0-5926 GCA_046152955.1 Planctomycetales bacterium
CGCAGCGGGAAGGGTGGGTGCGCTACGAACCAACGCGAACCCCACAGCAGGCGCTCTTCCAGATCGCAGCTTAAGAACACCACGGTCCGCCGCGTTCCGCCGGGAAGTTCTACCAAAGCCCGCGCCACCTCCAGCATCATCGCCACGCTGCCAGCGTTATCATCCGCTCCGGGATGGACGTGTCCCCCCAGCACTCCCAGATGGTCGTAATGCGCGCTGAGGATGATCACCTCGTCCTTGAGGTCGGGATCGCGTCCCGGCAAGAGCGCTCCGATATTGCGCCCCATGCTGGGGGCTTCCACATTCGGCTCCCCATCGCGGGCGTTGGGAATCTCCTGGAAATAGCTCCCTTGGGGGAACAGCGGGCGCAGTCCCAATTCTTCAAAGCGCTGTCGAATGTACCGGGCTGCCAAGGCTTTGCCCCGTCCCGCTCCGCGTCCTTCGAGTTCGGAACTGGCCAGATACTCGACATGCCGACGGAGGGTCGCGGGCTCCATGGCCGCGGTGGCGGTGGGTGCGGTCGCTGCGGGAGGGACGTTTTCCCCATCAGAGCCGCTGGGAAATCCTCCCATCAGCGCCAGGCCGAGGCAACACAAGACGGGGTATCGCATGGGGATCCTTTCCCTGGGAGCGTCGCCGCCGACACAGTCGTTAGCCGGGCGGAGTGGGCATAACCTATAACAGGTCATGGATTTACGCAAGGCCGAATGGAGGAGTTCCGGACGCAACGGGCTTGCCGAGGACACCGAAACTACCCGAACTGGCGCATATTCCTGTTGTGACGGTTGAACTCAGGCCGATGATTATACCACCGGATGCGCCCAGGGAATCCGCAGCCCGATCGCAGCGCCTCCGAGGAGACCCGGTTCAGACATTTTCAGGGGGGAACAAGATGCTTCGCAAGGCGATACTGGGATTGTTGGTGTGTGTGTCGGTCGTGACGGCCATGGCTGTCGGGGGCTCTTCAGCGCAAGCTGCGGGCGTCGGGCAACCGTACGATTGGGGACGCTTCTACTATTACCCGTACGTGTACTACCCGCACAACTTTCACGCTCCGGTGCAGTTCGACAACATGTACTACCGTTATCCGCAGGAGCGGCAGATTCCGGTGTACAACAAGAGCTGGTACAGCCCATACATTGAGCCGCACCCGTACTACAAGGGACACCACTTCATCCTCGACGTGTTCTAGCGGAACGGGGACAATTCCCAGGGCGGCGCTTTGCGGTTTTGGCCGCGACGCTCTGCCCTGGGCCAGCCTGTCAGGGCCTTTCAGGCCATTGAGACTCCCACGGTTGTTGATCCGATCTCCATTCTGGACAACCCGTCGCTGACTCTCTTGAATCCGTGCATTTCAATCTTGCCGGTGATGGTACGTTTCGGCCTGAAGGCCTGAGAAAAACCACGGGAAGAGCGCAGTGGCGAATGCCGCTCAGCGCCGTCCTGAAAAGGGCAACACAATCGTCGCTGCCCCCCCTCCTCGCAGACGATGTCTGTGTCTGTGACGAATTCAGACCCGACCTCAACGAAACCCGATCGGTTGAGTACAATGACCCCAATCCGCGTTCCCGGTCCCCAGCGCGGCGTGGTTTCACTCCGCGAGGTCGCTCTGTGTCCGCCGAAAAGTCGATCGCACTCGTCATCCGCCTGGCGGATTTCAGCGAGTCCAGCCGCGTGGTGACGCTGTTCACTCGCGATTTCGGCAAGGTGGCGGTGGTGGCCAAAGGGGCCAAACGGCTCAAAGGGCCGTTCGAGGCTGCTCTTGACCTACTCACGCTGTGTGAGGTAGTGTTCCTGCGCAAATCCACTTCCAGTCTCGATCTCCTCACCGAAGCCAGATTACGAACACGGTTCAGGCCCCAGCCGGGAAACCTAGGCAGCCTTTACGGCGGGTACTACGTCGCGGAGTTGCTTGACGCGCTCAGCGAAGAGTACGACGCCCATCCAGCGCTCTTTGATGAAGCGTGCGCGGCGCTGGAACGGCTGTCCGAGGGGAACCTGCCCCTGAACTCCATCCTGTCCCGTTTTGAACTTGTCCTCCTGCGCGAAATCGGCCAGCTTCCCTCGTTCGAAGGATGCGTGGCGTGCGGCGAACCGGTCGGCGACACCCGGCGGTTTACGTTTAAGGTCTCGCAGGGAGGGTTGATTTGTGATGCCTGCCTGATTGAAGACGCTCCCCGTTCCTGGATGACACCCTCCACCGCCTCTACCCTGTGCCAATTGGCGCAGGAAACCCTTCCCGACTGGTCACAACTCGCACTCACTGGCGAGCAGATGTCCCCCATCCGCTCGGTTCTCATTTCCACGATTTCGTATGTACTTGGGCGCCGGCCCAAGATGTTGCGCTACCTCCCTTCCTGAATTCGTCGCCGCGCTGAGCTCCGCACACTCTCTCACGGACTTCGCCACAACTGACCAGCCGCTCCTTTCCCTCCTCCGCACTCCACCTCCTCCCCACCCGTTCGATCCCCGTCGTCTGCAATGCATACCTCCTGTTTCGCTGATGCTCCGCGGCGGGCGCATGCCGCCGAGACTGGGCCTTTGCGCCCGCCTTCCGGCCCGCGTCGCAGGAAAGGAGGTTCCTGGCTCGGCCTGGCGTGGCTGCTGGCGGTGGGGCTGGGGGCCACCGGCTGCACGTCGTCGCTGCTCGACAAAAAACTCGACGTTTCCAATATCCTGGGACCGATCGGACGTCAGGCGCGCGATGCCGTCGTCATTCAACAGTCGGACCCGATGGCGCCCCAGGAGGGGAGCGAGGAACTCGACGCCGCCAAGAAACTGTACGAGCAAAAGGACTACGCCAAGGCCCGCAAGGCGTTTCGCGCCGTCGCCAAGAAATACAAGGACAAGCCGGTCGAAGAAGAGGCGATGTTCATGATCGCCGAGTGTTACTATCAATTGCGGCATTATCCCGACGCCCAGGACGCCTACGACGAACTCTTCAAAAAGTATCCGTCGTCCCGTTTTCTGGAGAAGTCAACAAAGCGCCTGTATGACATCGCCCGGTACTGGTTGAACGATCCTCCCCCGCCGACCGAGGTGGAACTGGCCTATTTCTCTCAAGAAGAACCGGACCGTCCTCTGGAAGAGATACCCGAAGCGCGGGTTCCGTATTCGTTCCCCCTCACCCCCAACCTGCTGGACCGTTCGCGCCCTCTGTTCGAGACCCCCGGACGCGCTCTCCAGGCGCTCAAGTCAGTCTGGATCAACGATCCGACCGGCCCCCTGGCGGATGACGCTCTGATGATGGAGGGAACCTACCACCTGCGCAAGGGGGACTACCAGGAAGCCGACCGGCTGTTCGCTAACATTCGCGAAAACTACTCCCACACCGATCTGGCGCCGGCTGCCTACCTCCTCGGCCAACATGCCAGCTACCAGTCGTATCAAGGGGCAAAGTACGACGGCAAGCAATTGGAAGAGGCCCGCAAGCTCACCGACAGCGCGCTCCGCATGTTCCCCGAGCTGCCGCAGCGCCCCAAGCTCCGGCGCGACCTGGAAAAAATGAAGCACGCCGCAGCGGAGCGGGAATATGTCCGCATGTCGCTGTACAAGAAACGTCGCGAGATGGTTGCCGCCGCGGTCTGCGCTGAACTCTTGCTGCGGGACTTTCCCGATTCCCCGCACGCCGACGAAGCGCGGGAGTTGTTGCTGAAACTGGGACCAGAGTACACCCAAGGGATTCTGATGCCGCCGCTGCACGCGGCTCCGTCACAGCCGGTCGACGATGCGGACTCCTCGGACGAAGAACGGGACAATCAACAGCCTGCCACCGCTCCCGGACGGGCCAGCCTGCGGGGAGACGTGCAACCAATCGCGGATGAAGACAACGAGTAGTCTCAACACCCTTTCTCAAGTTGGAGTGAGTTCGCTCCCGTGTGATGCCGTTACATCCTCCCCTTTCAGAAGGCGCCGGCGCGGCACACCGTGTCCTGCGCCCCGCAGCAGCCCGCGACCCCGCCCCTCGGGACGGACGCGGCACGGCAATGTCATCGGCTCGCGGCTGGCATCGCGCGCGGGCCTGGGGCCTCCTGGGGCTCTGCTGTGGCCTGCTGTTCGCCGCCGCCGGGTGCGGATATACGGTCGGGGCGCCGTTCAGTCCCGAGATCAGATCGGTCTACGTTCCCACGTTCACTTCGAGTTCCAATCGCCGCTGGCTGGAGTACCAGTTGACCGAGTCGGTGCAGAAGCGGATTCAGGAGCGCTCGCCGTACCGTTTGGCGCGCCGGGATGAAGCCGACACGATCCTCACCGGACGGATCGTCGATGCCACCAAACGGACGCTCGGCCAGACCAACAATAGCGACCCCCGCGAACTGCAAATGAACTTGCAGGTGGAGGTCACTTGGGAGGACGCGCGGACGCACGAGATTCTGCGGCAGCAACGAATCCCCATCGGTCCCGAAGCGATGCAACTCGCAGCACAGTCGGAATTCGCTCCCGAAGTCGGGCTGTCGATGGCCACCGGCACGCGCGAAGTGGTCGACCGTCTGGCACGGAACATCGTGGATATGATGGAAGCTCCCTGGGAAGAAATGAACCGGATGCCAGGGCCAGGGGGGTGAAATCGAACGGTGGGCTGACGCCACACCGTTCGCCAGGTCGCGGTTTTCCCCGACGGCGCCATGTCATGCTGGCCCATCGCAATTCGACAAAATCCCCATACGGGATACCATTCGGCGGAGGCACCGCTAAAATCAGGTTTGGCGATCGATTGTGAGCGATCGCCAAACCTGTTTTTTCAGGGAATCCTCGTGCCGCACGTTGTTCCACTCCATTTGCTCCAGCCGGGCGAAACCGGCTGCGTCCTGGAAGTCGAGGGAGAGCCGCTGCTCGTTCAGCGACTCGACGAGATGGGGCTCCGCGCCGGCGTCCAGGTGCGGATGGTCACTTCCGGACGCCCCTGCATCGTGGCCCTGGATCAGCATCGGCTGAGTTTTCGAGGGGAAGACGAAGCGCTCGTGATGGTCGAGGTCGCGACGCCATGAGGACACTCGAGACGTTGCGGGTCGGAGAATCGGCCCTGATTCAGGAGATCTCCGGCAATGACGCAGTCGCCGTCCGGTTGATGGAAATGGGACTGATCGAAGGGGAACGGATCGAGCTGTTGGGAGCGGCGCCTCTGGGAGACCCGCTGGAATTCCTGATCCGCGGATATCGGCTGTCGCTGCGCGGTTCGGAAGCGCGGCGGGTCGTGATCAGCGAATGAACTGACCGTTTCTCTCGACCGAGTTTCCCGCCCCTGCCGCTGTGAATTGCTCCTCCGCACACCCCGCCTTGTCATGCCCCCCGACCTCCCCGCCCAGCACCTGAAAGTCGCCCTGATCGGCAACCCCAACACGGGGAAGAGCACGCTTTTCAACGCCCTCTCCGGATTCCGTTCGCAAACCGGGAACTATCCGGGAGTCACGGTCGAAAAGAAAATCGGCCGCACCACCTGCGCCGGTCGGAGCGTGGACCTCATCGACCTCCCCGGCACCTACTCGCTCTCGCCACGCACGCTCGACGAAATGGTGGCGGTCGATGTCCTGCTGGGACGACAGTCGGAGATAGGGCGTCCGGACGTGGTGGTCTGCATCGCCGACGCCTCGAATCTCGAACGCAATCTGTATCTGGCCTGCCAGGTTTTGGATATTGGGTTGCCGACGATCCTGGTGCTGAACATGAGCGACGTGGCATCCGCGCGCGGGATTCGCATCGACCACGCTGGTCTGTCGCAGCGCTTGGGAATACCCGTCCTGTGTACCGCGGCGCACAAGCAACAGGGAATGGACGAACTGCGGGAGGCGATTGTCGAGGCCGCGGCTGGAGCCGCCCCTCCTCCCCTGCGAATTTTTCCGCCGGCGTTCCATGCCGAGTGCGCCCGGCTGCGCGAGCAGTTGACCGCTTCGGGGGGATCCGAGTGGCCCGAGTTTCTCATCGAGCG
>JBJXGA010000335.1:0-5686 GCA_046152955.1 Planctomycetales bacterium
GCACCGCAATCCAGCAGAATCTTGTTATGGCAAGAAGAAATTCTCAGTCCGAAATGTTCAATCACAGGTCAAAACAGAAGGGGAACAGAAGCACGCAGAGGAAGCAGAGAAGTATGTAGGCATCGGCCGCGACGAGGAGGATCAGCCTCCTAACCAAGTTCACCCTGAGTACACCGCATGTCCCGGACGAAATATCTCTGCTTCCTCTGCGCCCTCCTGTTCAATTTTTTTCCCTTTGGTTGCGGCCCCAGGCCGCGCTGTGACCTCCGCGTCTCCGCGAGAGGCATTTTCGTGCAACAGCGGGATTGAGCTTCGAAAAACACGAACAACGAAAGGGCTGTCGAGTGCGTCACTCCTTTCTCTGGATGCAAAAGGCGACAAAATGCCGAGAAGCACCAGAGAATTCCATAGTCGTCCAGAGATGGCCATCGATGGCCCACTGGAATACTACGGACGGCTCGCTGCAACTCCTTGAAATGTCATGAGTTCTGGATCGCACTTCGCCATAGATGGCCAATCGTCAACAACTTGCAACGGACGGTCATTTCGCTCCGGCAAATTGACCGTCGCGTGACGACCTGTGCCGCCTCCTGTACAATCGAATGACCGGGCTTGAGGCTCCTCATGATGACCGGAGCCGGCTGTTCGCTCCCCGTCCGACGCGATCCTGACGCCGTGTGCCGCATGCGAAGAATGGTCCTCCGTCTCGCCACTGTGCTGGTTGCCGCTTTTGCGCTGCGCGGGGGGGATTCGGCAGCCGCGGCTCCGTCGCGGATTGAGCGGCTCGTCAACGAGTACTGCGTCGGTTGCCACGACGCGCCAACGACCAGCGGCGGATTGGATTTGACCAAAGCTCTCGCCCAGGAACTGGAGCGCCAGCCCGATCTCTGGGAAACCGTCCTCAGGAAACTGCGCAGCCGCCAGATGCCGCCGATCGGCGAGCTGCGGCCGGATGAGGCTGAGTACAACGCCGTCGTTGATGAGCTGGAATTTCGTCTCGATCAGGAAGCGCTGCGGCGACCGCGCCCGGGAAGAACCCAGACACTGCGGCGGCTGAATCGTGGCGAGTATCAAAACGCCATTCGCGATCTCCTGGGATTGGAGATCGACGCCAAGTCCCTGCTGCCGCCGGACGAAGCCAGTCACGGTTTTGACAATGTGACGGTCGGGGAACTCTCTCCCGCGCTGCTCGATCGGTACATCACGGCAGCGCAGCGGATCAGCCGCCTGGCGGTCGGCACGCTCGGCGCCTCGCCCGGAGGGGAGACGATCCGCATTCGCCCCGACATCACACAAGAAGATCGCGCCGACGGCTTGCCTTTGGGAACGCGCGGAGGGGCCTTGATCCGCCATACGTTTCCGCAAGCGGGAGAGTACCGGCTGCAAATCCGCCTGGCGCGGGATCGCAATGAGCACGTGGAAGGCTTGAGCGAGCCGCACGACATCGAAGTGTTGCTCGATCGCGAGATCGCGCAGTCATTCACGGTGGAGCCTCCCCCCGGCGGACAAGACTTCTCGCACATTGATGAGCATCTGACGGCCCGGTTCGAAGTCTCCGCCGGCCCGCACGAACTGGGGGTGACGTTCCCTAAGAATTCCTCGTCGCTGCTGGAAACGCTGCGTCAGCCGTACAACTCGCGGTTCAACATGCACCGGCATCCGCGGATCGCGCCGGCGCTGTACCAGGTCACGATCACCGGCCCCTTCTCTCCCCGCGGGCCGGGAGAGACCCCCAGCCGCCGCCGCATTTTTCGCGCGCAGCCCGCCTCCGCCGACGACGAAGACGCCTGCGCCGGGCGCAATCTGGCGGCCTTGATGCGCCTGGCCCATCGGCGACCGATCGACGAGACTGATCTCGACCGAATCATGGCCTTCTATCGCGACGCCCGGCAGGAGGCGGACTACGAGGGGGCCATCGAAGCGTCCCTGGCCGCAATCCTGGTGAGCCGCGAGTTCCTCTTTCGCGTCGAGCAGCAACCGGCGGAAATGGCGCCCGGCGCAACGTATCGCATCAGCGATCTGGAATTGGCCTCGCGAATAGCGTTCTTCCTGTGGAGCAGTCTGCCGGATGACGAGCTGCTGGAGGTGGCTGCGCGGGGCGAACTCCGGAAGCCGGAGATTCTCGAAGCCCAGACGCGCCGCTTGCTTGCCGACCTCCGGTCGCAATCGCTCGTCCACCAGTTCGCCGATCAATGGCTCCACTTGCGAAATCTTGAGGGGTTCACTCCCGATGGCCGGCTTTATCCCGACTTCGACGACAACCTGCGGCAAGCGCTCCGCCAGGAGACCGAACGGCACTTCAGCGAGATGGTGCGGCGCGATCAGAGCGTGCTGACCCTGTTGAAGACCGACCACACCTGGCTCAACGAGCGGCTGGCGAAACACTACGGCGTGCCGCACGTCTATGGCCCCCGCTGGCGGCGAGTCGAACTGGAACCGGCAGCGCAGCGGGGCGGGCTGTTGCGCCAGGGCAGCATCCTCACCGTGACTTCGTATGCCACCCGCACTTCCCCCGTGATTCGCGGCAAATGGATTCTCGAAAACCTGTTGGCCTCTCCTCCCCCTCCCCCCGCTCCCGACGTGCCGTCGCTGGATGACAACCGCGTATCGGCCGAGCTTCCGGTGCGCCAGCGACTGGCGGCGCATCGCGCCCAGGCCGCGTGCGCGAGCTGCCACAACCTAATGGACCCGGTCGGCTTCGCGCTTGAGCACTTCGATGCCGTCGGCCGCTGGCGCGATACAGAGTGGGACCAGCCGGTCGACGCGACGGGGGGGCTTCCCGATGGCAGCCGGTTTGTCGGCGTCGGCGGGCTGGAAGACGCCCTGCTGCGGCGTCCGGAGTTGTTCGCCGGCGCGCTGGCCGAGAAGCTCCTGACGTTCGCCCTGGGGCGGGGGATCGAACCGCTGGATGGCCCGGCGCTCCGCGGCATTGTCAGGCGAGCGCAAGGGGCCGACTATCGTTTTTCCGAGATCATTCTGGGGATCGTCCAAAGCGTTCCGTTTCAAATGAGGACCACGCAATGAGCCTGTTCAAAAAGTCGCTCCCCCGACGCACGTTTCTCCGCGGGCTGGGAACTGCCGTCGCGCTCCCGTTGCTCGATGCCATGCATCCTGCCATGACGGCGCTGGCTAAATCGCCGGCGGCGCCGGTGCGGCGGCTCGGCTTCGTGTTCATTCCGATGGGGTGTGATGGGTCGCGCTGGACCCCTCCCGGCGAATCGCTCGACGAGCTGTCGCCGATTCTCGCTTCGCTGGCCCCCGTCAGGGAACATGTCAACGTCCTCTCGAACATGGAATTGCGGAACGCCTACCCAGGAACGCATGCCACTTCGAACTCTGCCTTCCTGAGCGCCGCCCGCGCCAAGCACACCGAGAGCAACGACTATTTCCTGGGGACGACCGTCGATCAGATCGCCGCGAAGCAGCTTGGCCAACAGACGCAGCTCCCCTCCCTCGAAATGGCGATGGACATGCTGCAAACCGTCGGGCAGTGCGACAACGGTTATGCCTGCGTGTATCAGAACAACCTCTCGTGGTCCTCTCCCACCACGCCGTTGCCGGCCGAAGCGCATCCCCGCTTGGTGTTCGAGAGTCTGTTCGGCGAGGGAGGAGGGGCTTCCGAACGCCGCGCGGCGCTCCGCAAGCGGGCCAGCCTGCTCGATTTCGTAAAGGACGACTTGGCGCGGCTGGAGCGGACACTGGGACCGGCGGACCGCGCCAAGATCGGCGATTACCTGACCAGCGTGCGCGAAGTCGAACGCCGCATCCAGAAGGCCGAAGCCGACGTTGCCGAGAACCCCCTGCCTGATCTCGATCGTCCCCAGGGAGTCCCGGCGGCCTACGCCGATCACGCGCGGCTGATGTTCGACTTGCAGATCCTGGCGATGCAGGGAGACGTCACGCGGGTCTTTACGTTTCAACTGGCGCGGGAAACCAGCTCCAGGACCTATCCCGAAGTCGGCGTCCCTGATCCGCATCACCCGCTGTCGCATCACGGCAACGATCCGGAAAAAGTCGCCCGGCTGGCCAGGATCAACGCCTTTCACGTCTCGCTGTTTGCTGAGTTCCTGGGCAAGTTGAAGGAGGTTCCCGAAGGAAACGGGACATTGCTCGATCACTCGCTCTACCTGTATGGGAGCGGCATGGGGAACCCCAACCTGCACGACCATATCAATCTGCCGATTCTGGTCGCGGGAGGGGCCGCCGGCGGGATGAAGGGGGGCCGACATCTCCGTTATGAACGGCCAACCCCGCTTGCCAACCTGCACCTGACGCTGCTCGACAAGGTGGGAGTGTTTCTCGACAAATTTGCCGACAGCGACCGCAAGATGGACGAACTGTTTGAACCGTTGTCTCTGTGATCCGAGATGAGGCTCCCTTTGACTGGTCGCATCGCTCCGATTCTGATTCGATCCGCTTGCTGCGGATTGTGGCTGGGGTTTGCGCTGGCTTCGATTCCTCCGGTTGCCGCTGACTCAGGAAGCCGGGCCGCACTGGCGCAGGTGGCTGAAGAGGCCGATTGGCCGCGACTCCAATCACTGCTCGAAGAACAGGCGGATACCCAGGCACTTCAAGCTCTCGTTGCAGCCAGACAGGTCGATGGGATGACCGCTCTGCACTGGGCTGCGTATCACGACAACCTCCCCACGGTCGAGTTGCTGTTGAAACATGGCGCCGACGCGAAGGGGACCAACCGCTACGGCATCACCCCCCTCTCCCTGGCCTGTGTCAACGGAAACGCCGAGATGATCGCCGCGCTCCTGAAGGCCGGCGCCGATCCCAACGCCTCGCTGCGCGGCGGGGAAACTCCGCTGATGACCGCCGCTCGGACGGGCCGGGCCGCCGCGGTCAAAGTCCTGCTCGAAGCCGGCGCCCAGGTCGAGGCGCACGATCGCCGGGGACAGACGGCGCTGATGTGGGCCGCCGCCGATGGGCACGTTGCGGCGGTCGACTTGCTGATCGGCGCGGGGGCCGATCTGCATGCGCGGCTCAAGTCGGGATTCACGCCACTCCTGTTTGCGGCGCGCGAGGGGCGGATGGCGGTCGTGCAGCGACTGCTGGAGGGGGGAGTCGATGTCAACCAGGCGATCGTCACGGAGCGGGGAGGGGGCAAAGCCCCCGTCAAGGGGACGAGCGCGTTGATTCTGGCGATCGAGAATGGCCATTTCGAATTGGCCGCGGCGTTGCTTGACGCCGGCGCCGATCCCAACGACCAGCGCACCGGCTTTACGCCGCTGCATACGCTCACCTGGGTCCGCAAACCCAATCGCGGCGATGGCGACGACGGGCTTCCCCCTCCGACCGGCTCAGGAAAGCTGACCAGTCTCGAACTGGTCCGGAAGCTCGTGCAGCGGGGGGCCTTGGTGAATGCGCAACTTGCCAAAGGCCATGCTGGCGGCGGCCGCCTGGGGATGAAGGGGGCGACACCATTTCTTTTGGCCGCCAAGACGGCCGACGTTCCCTACTTGCGGCTGTTGGTGGAACTGGGGGCCGATCCCCTGCTCCCCAATGCCTTACCTCTTGGCACATTTGCGTGCTGATTTTTTCGAGCAACGCTTGGACTTTTCGATCAGTGTAGCGCCCTCGACCATGAGATTCAATTTACTGTGGCCTCGCCACAACACCTGCCATCCCGGGGGGCAGTTGCGTCGCGCACGGTAGCCGCCGAGTCGCGCCAGCGCGAGGT
>JBJXGA010000338.1:0-4191 GCA_046152955.1 Planctomycetales bacterium
GATCGGCGACGGATCGTGAAGTCATCTCCCGCCGGACCACCGGGAGTCAGGTCGAGTTGGCCGCTGACAGAGAGTATCGCGTCGCGAATCGCCTCGGCCTCCAGACGCCGAGCCATGAATCGACCGAGCAGCCGATTCTCCGGATCCTTGTCGAACGCATCACGCGAGACTCGACTGCTCTGTCCGTAGGTCGCGGATAGCATGATCCGTCGATGAAGCTTTTTCAGCGACCAGCCCTCTTCGACGAACCGGGTCGCGAGCCAATCGAGCAGTTCCGGATGGGAAGGGGGCTCGGAGAGCATGCCGAAGTTGCTCGGCGTTCGCACCAGCCCCACGCCAAAATGCCAGTGCCAGATGCGATTGACAATGACGCGCGCCGTGAGCGGATTGTCGGGTGAAGCCACCCAGGCCGCCAACTCGCGTCGCCCGCTGCCTTGCACGATCGTGGGCTGTCTCTCTCCGGCAAAGAATTGAGGCAGACGTCGCGGTACGACGGGGCCGAGTTTCGCATAGCTTCCTCGGATGTGAATCGGAACGTCCTGGATGCCGGGAAACAGTCCCCCCGGAGTGCCGCCGTCGGTGACCGCCATCGCCAGCGGCACCGGGACGGCCAGCTCCTTCTGCAACGTGTCGCGCGTGATGACGAGGTCTTGCCGCTCGCGTGTATCGGCGGGCGGCGACGTCGTCAGCGTTTCCGCGACCGAGAGACGGAACTTGCCCAGCGTGTTCTGGTCGGAGTGTAGTTGCTCGATTGTGACTCGCAGCTGTGAGCCAGCAGGGATCGTCGTCTCCGGCGCGACTTCAAACACCGCCGCATGTGCCTTGCCGAATTGAGGCGACACGGCCCAGCCGTCCTTCTGATCGTCATCCAGCGCGCTCTTCGCAGCGAATTTCGTCTGTTCGAAATCAGCCTGCCCGGAGACGAACTTGACCGGCATGCTCTGGGCCTGGCCGCCGGGAGGAACGAACGATGCCAGGAATCGGCTGACCACGAAATTACCATCGCTGGCCCGTCCCGGACCGCTGGCGGGCAATGCGCCGTCGGGCAATGCTTCTAATCGCAAGTAGCGAGCTTGCCCCCCCTCCGGAACAACCGTCTCGACAACGTACTTGTCCTTGGCCAGTGTTCCGCGGACAGTGATGCTGCCATCGTCGGCGATCATCCCCATCGCTCCGGCTTCACTCTGAAACGTGGCCGGGACGAGCGGTCGTCCCCCGGCGGTCAGTTCGTGAAAGCGGTGTTGTCGGTCGAGTTCGGCGAGAGTCGCCGTGACTTCTCCCAGGCGTTTTTCCTGATCCGCGCGCTTTGCCAGTGCCGTGCGCCCAATCAGCGGGACGCGGTTGACGTTGTATTCACCCCCTTTGGCGCCCAATTCCTTCAGGATGTGCGAGCTGTAGAACATGCCCGCCAGACCGTAATAGTCCTCCGTGGAGATCGGATCGAATTTGTGATCGTGACAGCGGGCACAGTCGAGCGTCAGTCCGAGAAACGCCTTGCCGATGACCCCGATATTGTCGTCGACCATGTCGCTAACGATCTTTTCCTTGTCGGCATCGCCACGATCCCAGACCCCGTTGGAAAGAAACGTCGTCGCGATCAGGCCCTCGGGGTAGATTTCCTGGCCGGCCGGGCTGGGGAGCTGATCGCCGGCGATCTGATGCACGATGAACTGGTCGAACGGCAAATCGCGATTGAGGGCATCGATCACCCAGTCACGATACCGCCACGATTCGGTGATCTCGCAGCTCGCGACTCGTGCTGCCGGGTTGAAGTCGTGATAGTCGGCATAGCGAACAAGATCGAGCCAATGCCGTGCCCAGCGCTGGCCATACGCGGGCGAGTTGAGCAAACGCTCGACAACCGTTTCGCAGGCACGATCCGTCGTGTCAGACAGGAATGCATCGACCTCCTCCGGCGTGGGCGGAAGTCCGGTCAGATCGAAGGTCGCCCGTCGCAACCAGGCCACTCGGCCCGCTGTCGGCGCCGGCGCGAGGCCGGACGCTTCCAGCTTCGCAAGTACAAAGCGGTCAAGTTCGTTTCGAGACCAATCGGTAGCCCGCACTTCCGGAGGAGCAGGATCGCGCCGAGGTTGAAACGCCCACCATGCTTTCGCCTCATCCAGAGTCACACGACCGATCCGTTTCTGAACGACGCGCGGGTCGGGAGCGCCTCGACGTACCCATTCGACCAGGACTTCGATCTCCGCATCGGTCAGCTTGCCCCCTTTGTCCATGGGGGGCATCTGCGGTCCGTTTTCACCATAGCGGACGGCCAGAACGAGCAGGCTTTCGTCCGGCTTACGCGGAAGGACCGCCGGGCCGCTGTCGCCTCCCTTGAGCCAACCGTCGCGCGTGTCCAGCGCTAAGCCGCCGCTCGACTTCCCTCTCGCTGTCGAATGGCACTCCTCGCACCGTTCAACCAGAATCGGCCGGACCTGTTTCTCAAAGAACTCGACATCGCCGTCAGCCCGTAGTATCCCCGTACCGAAAATACTCCAGATCACGGAGAGGCTCACCGCAATGGAAGACAGCGAACGAAAGTCCCCTGGTCTCCTGGTGACGAGCCGTCGGATGCGGACAGGATCGCGTTGAACCCGTGATTCAATCATTTCATGATCCCAATCTTCTCGAACGGGATGGGTTTGAAGCCGAGCTTCCAGGCTGGGGACTCGGAATTGAGATTGTAGTCGCTGTCGTGTGTTGTCGGATCGGTTTCAGGCGGTCGAAGACCAACAGGCAGGTCGCTCCGGCCAGTCCCAGCGCCGCGGAGATCCAGAACGGCAAACGCGAATCAAAGTCAGTTGACTTGGCGTCCATCAGGGAGAGTGGCAGCGAACCGTATAGCGTGCTGCCGACGCCGGCGAGCGAAATCGCGCAACCGATTGCCGTGGATCGCAGTCTGCCGGGAAGATGCTCGGAGAGATAACCGGCATGCGACCAGCGCATGAACTGCCGGACAAACTCAAAGACTGCGACGACTGCGAATAAGGGTCCGGCTGAGACCACCAGTCCGATCCCGCCTCCGGCCAGCGCGAAGCTGGCCAACATGACGACGGCGGCGATGCCCGGCGCGCGCCGTCCCGCCAGCAGCCCCACCGCCAGGCCGCCCGGAATCCACATGAAGGTGCGCAGCAACTGCAGCCAGATCCAGCCGTGATCCTGCGCACCGACGATCAGGCCCACGTCCTCGGCACGGTACTTCAGAAATTGATTCGTCGCCTGGAACACGGGACCGCCGAGCAGGCACAACGACAAGGTCAGCGCCCAGAAGCGCGGAGTCACCATCAGTTCGCGCAGGCAGACGAGCGTCTGCCCAGGTGCTTGTTCTTCTCCCGGAACCCGACCGGGACGCTGGCCGAACAGCCCAATCAGCACGGCGCCACAAATCGCCAGGCCACTCAGGCAGCCCAGCATCAGCCGGAAGTTGCCCAGTGGCGCGTCCGTTGGCGGCGGCGAAAGGTTGATGAGAAACGCTCCCGCGCGTGAGAGGCCGCCGTCCGATACTAATTCCGTGACATGCTCTCGCCACAAAACCGTTCGGCCCAGGAGCGGTCCGATCGTGCTCCCCACGCCCATCGACATCATCATCAGGCCGTTAGCCAGTCCCTTGCGATCTGCGGGGACAACCTGGACCAGCGACACTCCACCCACCCACATCAGCGCCCCTGTCAGACCGCTCCAGAGAGCAACGGGACGTACCACCCACGGTTCGGGAGCGATTAGCAACGCGATCGGCACCAGCGATTGGCCGAAGAGCGCGGCCGACCAGACCCGCCGTTCGCCAAATCGCCGCGCCAGCAATCCCGCCACAAACGGCATGACGATCCACGGCATGACCTGCCACAGCACCAGCTGAGACCACACATCCGCCGGAAATCCTTCCAGCGAGTTGAAATACAGGGGGAGAGCGTACTCCAGCGTATTGGCAAACAGGAAGCTCGTCAGCGCGACGATCACCACGATCGGCAACCGAGCGGTTCCTGCGAGGGACGTCTCGTGTGATGGCAACGCACCGATCATGTCGCAGGACTCCTGGATCGGTCGTCTGTGCTGGAGACACTCTGGCTGCGCGAGTACCGCCGCTGCCCCGGCACCGGCCAGCGAGTTGCGAGCAACGCCTCCTGCTGATCTTCCGTGAGATAGAGCGTCCGGAAGTCATCTCCGCCAAACACGACATTCGTGCAGTTGGCG
>JBJXGA010000345.1:0-29205 GCA_046152955.1 Planctomycetales bacterium
TGCCAACGCTTGAAACAATCTGGGATGCGCTGGCGGGAGTATGGAACTGACAGCCTCTGCCACCTCCGGGCGTTGTACCTGAGTTCGAACGACCGATGGGAACATTACTGGACCCGAACCGTCGCGACTTGACATTTACCCACTTTCGAGACGCACACACGGGCGGGCGGGCGGGCGGGCGGTCGGCAGCGAGCGCCGAGTCGCTGGATTTCTCAGAAATCCAGGAACACTGGACCCCCACCCGCGCACCGGGTCCATCACCTGGCCCGTCACCTGGTTCTTCATCAGGTTCTTCATCTGCTCCGTCACGGCCGAATAGTTGGAGCATCATGTTACAAGTGCTGATCCAGATTTATCTTCCGTAAGGCGATCCGCACAAACGGCAACTGCTCCGTCACGCTGCGTTGTTTGGTTACCCCTACGTAGCCGGATGTCTCAGAAATCGGGAACCGCTCAACTCCAACCGCGCAACGCTCCGGCGCCTGGTTGGCCTTACGATTCGGACGCGGGGGGGTTTGGACGTCGACGCAGGCTGCGTCGGCATCGGCGGGGTGCGGTTGGCCACAAGACCGGTGGGCTGACCCCACACCGTTCGCCGAAGGTGGTTCGCAACCTGGCCGACCATGTGGTGGGCCTTCTGATGGGCCTTCTGGTGGGTCACGTGGTGGGCCACGTGGTGGGCCGCCTGATTCGGACGCACTGGGATTGCCGCAAGCTATGTGGTCGGTTGGGTTTGGGGAGGTGTCGCGGGTTCGAACCGGTGTGTGCAGGCCACCGGCTAACGGACCTGCCACAGGTCAAGAGCGTGACCGAATCGCGTCGTGCGTACGGCGTTCGCGGACTTCGGGGAGGGGATATTCCGCCAGAGGTAGTGACTGCCCGGCAATCTCTTGTAATCGCTGCCAGCCCCTCGTGACCAATCGTTCCTGCGAGGCGACTGATGCCGGGTCCAGCAATCGCTTGTCGAACGGACCTGTGACCGCGACCGGGGGAAACCGCTCGTCGACGATGAACTGCGCCTGGACCGGGTTGCAGCGAATGTGCCGCTCCGGCCGCGACGACAGCTCGCGCGGCTCCACCAGACCGATCACATAACTCAGATACAAATCGCTATCGACGATTTCGGCCACTTCGTCACCGCACACGTCGCAAAGGTATCCCCGTTCGCATTTTGCCATGTGGTACAGCATAGCCCATTGCAGCGGCATTGTCGTGGCAGTCCCAGGCCGTTCCGGCAGCGGCTGGCGGTTGCTAAGGAGCAGGCGCTGGTTGATAATTGCTTCGGATCGTGTTTCTCATCCTTGGCGAGGTTCCCATGACGGATACGCGTGTTCTCCCGACGACTGCTGCTTCTGCACTTCCCAACGTGACCCGCCGCCGGTTTTGCCAGGTGGCTGCCGCGACCGTGGCGGGATCGCTGTACAACGCCTCAGGGACCGTCGCCGAACAGACAGCGCTCCCGCAGCAGCGCGAGTATCCCGTGGGCCGCTACGTCGATATGCACACCCACCTGGGGCAAACCTGGAATACGACCGAGCCGCTCTCGGCGGAGAAGCTGCTGGGTTGGATGGACGCCAACGACATCGCTCAGGCGATCGTCTTGCCACTCGTCTCGCCGGAGTCTTCCAGCTATCTGTTGACCAGCGATTTTGTCCTGGCGGAAACTAAGCCGCACCGCGAGCGGCTGGTTCCGTTCTGCTGCATCGATCCGCGCACCAGCTACAGCGGCGGACACAAGGGGTTGGTCGCGATGCTCAAACGGTGGATCGATCTGGGGGCCAAGGGCTTTGGCGAACACAAGACCGGGATCAAAATTGACGATCCGCGGAACATGGCGGTGTACGCCGCCTGCGGTGAACTGCAATTGCCGATTCTATTCCACCTGGATGAGCAGCGGAATATGGACGCCCCTGGACTTCCGGGACTGGAAAAGGCCTTGCGGGAGCATTCACAAACCGTGTTCATCGGGCACGGACCTGGCTGGTGGGCTTCGATTTCAGGAGAGGTCAAGCAGGCCGACCTGGCCGGCTATCCCAAGGGAAGTGTGTCGCCGGGAGGGGCGATTGACACGCTGATGGAGAAATATCCCAACTTGTACGGCGACCTGTCGGCCGGGAGTGGGGCGGGGGCGATCAGCCGCGATCCGAAGTTCGGACGTGAGTTTCTGGTCCGGCGCGCGGATCGCGTGATGTTTGGGACCGATTTTCTCTCTCCCGGTCAGGACGTTCCGCAACTGGCGCTGTTTCGGCAGCTCGAATTGCCCCCTGAAGTGCAGGACAAGGTCTTTCGGAACAATGCCCGCAAATTGCTGAAATTGTAAATCGACCTCGAAAGCGTGTTGATTCCGAGGCCGGAAATTCGTTTCTGATGATTTGGCGGCCCCAACTATGGGGGACCGCCGGAGACTGGCGGCCAGGTTGATGCCGCGGGCGTAGGGAGCGCTGCCAGTAATGTGCCGCGCTGTTTCCTCGGACGACAAGGGGCTCCGCATGCTGAAACAACTGCTCTGGGGGGTGGTGATTCTGGGACTGACCTCCCCCCTGTTTGCCGCGCGCCGTTCCGATGGCAACAGACCAAGGACTCCCTCGGTCAGCGCCCATCAGGCCGGTCCGGGGGACTTGGCGATTGCCGCAACCCCAGCCGGCCCCTGGAGGATTCTGCGCCCGAGCGAACCGGTTCCCGAACAGGGTTTCTTTCGCACCTCGTCAGCCGGTGTGAGTCGTCTGCGGCTGCCAGGGGCCAATCTGTATGTGGCGGGAGAATCGCGCGGCCAGTTTGACTCCGTGGGACACTCGCTTTCCCTTACCCGCGGGAGCGTGGTGCTCGAAACAGAAAATGAGTGGGAGTGCCTGCTGCCGGGGGAGGTCCGAACCGTGGTCGCTCCCGCATCGGTCGCGGAAGCGCAGGTCGCACGACCGGACACTCTCCGCTGTGCGGTTTTGACCGGCTCGCTGCAGTTTGATGCGTCGCCAGGAAAAGGAACGTTTCTGCCGGCTGGAAAATCGTTGACCCGACGCGCGGATTCGTCCGAGCCGGAGGTGGCGGCACTCGACCGGCCCGAGCGGGAACGGCTGCGTGAACTCGTCTCCCCTTCCGCGCCGCCGCAGGGTCTTGGGCAGCTTGTCATTCAGGATCCGCAGACGGGGCAGCCGTATCGGCTGAATCTCGCGCGCTACCACGTGAATGTCGTGTTGCAACCTCCCGTGGCGCTGGTGCAGATCGACCAGTCGTTTTACAACCCGTTTGCGGCGGCTCGCGAGGGAACGTTCACGTTCAACCTCCCGGAGGGGGCGTCGGTCAGCCGCTTCGCCATGTACACCACCCCGACGACGCTGATCGAAGGGGAGTTGATCGAACGGGCCAAGGCGTCGGGCATTTACCAGTCGATCGTCGATCGCCAACGCGATCCGGCGATCCTGGAACAGGTGGGGAGCAACCTGTTTCGGATGCGCGTGTTTCCCATTCTTGGGCGCGACTCCAAGCGGATCCTGCTCGATTTTACGATCCCCCTGGTCGAACAGACGGGAGGCGCTTACCAGTTTGCATTGCCGCTCCTCTCCGATTTGGAACCGGTGTGGGACTTTCGGATTGGCGGATCGATTCGCGGCGACACCCTCAACGGAACGGTCCTTTCCGATTCGCATCCCCAGACCGCCTTCAGTACGCTGGATTCCGCCAACGGGTTGCAGACGTTTGAGTTCAAGCAGAAGAACTATCGGCCCGCGGGGGATTTTTCACTCAGGTTCCAGCAGCGGCCCCAGCGCGACGTTTCGGTTCGAACGTATTTTCCCGACGAGCGCTTCGGCGCCGCGAGCGAGGCGGAGCCCTATTGTCATTTTTTGACGACGGTTCGTGGCGATCGCTTGAACCCTCCGCCGGTCGATCAGGCCTCCCCCCCTCCGGCCGATTTGTTGATTCTCGCCGACACCTCAGGGGGAACGCGAAATTTCGGCCGGGTGGACCAGGCGGTTCGAACGCTCGTCCACAACCTGCGCCCTCAGGACCGCTTTCGCCTGGCGGCGATCGACGTCAGTTTTCGTCCCCTGGGAAACGATTGGATTTCGGCCCGGGATCCCGAGATCGAGACAGCACTGGCCCGCTTTGACCTGGAGTTTCCGCTCGGAGAGTTGGATTTGGAGCGGAGTCTGGCAGGGGCGATTGAGTCGGTTGGCCCGCCAGAACCAGGGAGACGGAAACTCGTGATCTATGTCGGGGATGGCGCATTGGCGACGAATCGCCCCCAGGGAGAGTCGATTTTGCAAGCGCTCCTCCCCCAGATCAACCCTCCTCCTGCCCGGATGTTCGCGCTGCTGCTGGCGGCTGACCCGCAGGGACAGCTCTTGTTCGAGGGATTGGCGCGCGGCACCGGGGGCCGGGTGTGGCGTACTCCTCGGAGCCTGGGGATGAGCCAACTGTTGGACTGGGTACTGTCGGGTTGTCCCAGTCCGGCGCGACTCATCGCATTCCAGGCGGAAGGGGTGGCTGCCGACGATCTCTTCGCCCCTCCCTCCTGGGTTCCGGGAGAAACGCTGTTCTTGATGGGGCGCCGCAAGACGCCGGGAGGGTGTCGATTGCAACTGGCCTACGAACGGGATGGCCGTGAACGCCGCGAAGAATGGTCGCTGGACCTGAAGCCTGACGGGCACGACGTATTTGTGGGGCGGTTGTGGGGGCAGCGGAAGCTGGAGCAACTTTCGGCGCGCGCTCCGACGACCGGTCCGAAAGCGGCGATCGATTCCAGCCGGGATCAAATCATCTCCTTGTCGCAGGAATGGACCCTGCTTTCGCCGCTGACGGCGTTTCTGGTGCTGGAGCGAGAGTCCGAATACGCGCAGTACGGGATCACGCGGCGGTTGCGGCACCAATATTGGAAGCCGAACGAGGCGGTCGCCACGGAACCCTTGGCGTGGGAGGTGCGACGCCCCCTGTCACAACCGCGGGTACTCGGTCCGCGGCCGACGATCGAACAGGTTGAGCAGGTGTTGCTCGATGCCAAGGAAGCGCTCGACAAGCGCAATCCGGATCGCGCGCTATCGTTATTGCAGTCCGTCGCACATGTGTCAACAGCCGCCGATTCACCCGTGTTCAAGCAACTTCAAACGGACGCGATCCGGGCATTGGGGCGAACGGAGATGTTGCGACAAATGGGTTGGCATCGAGGCCTGTTTGGTCGGCAGGGGTTGCTGCGGTTGCAGTCTCGGCCGGCCGACTTGGTGTTGCCGATGTTGCAGGGAATGGCCGCCGTCGATCACTCGCAACAGGACCAACCCGCCTGGCATCGACAGCTCGTGATTCTCCCCACCGACCGGATGCCGCTGGAGGACTTCGTCTCGTGGTTCGGCGGCATTGTCGGATTGAACACCTGGCTCGACCGGCAGTCATTGTTCGATGAAGGGTATCCCCGTGACTTGAAAATTGATCTCCGCGGCATCCGATCGATGTCTGCCAAGAGCCTGTTGACCCGAACGCTTAGATCCGAAAATCTGGTCCACTATGTCGAAGAGGATATCTTAAAGGTCACAACTGTCGCCAAAGCGGGGGAACTCCTGACAACGCAGGTCTACCGTGTTGGCGATTTGGTTCACGCGCGCCAGAAGATCGACCCGGCAACCCTTGAGAATCCGGACTACGATTTTCAGCAGGCCGCTGCCAAGAGAATCGAGGACAAACTGGACCGTCGCGTCTCTATCAACGTCAACCAACAACCCCTGTCGATGGTTTTGGAGTCGTTGGGGGAGCGACTGGAGGACAACCTGATTGTGGAACGGACCGCGATCCTGGATGAAGGGATATCGCTCGATACTCCAGTGACGCTCACGCTCCGCGACATCCCATTGCGGACGATTTTGAGGCACGTTTGCCAACCACTGCAGCTCGGCACGGTCGTCGAGCACGAGGCGCTGGTGATCACTTCTCAGGCGAAGGCGGGCGCTGCGTTGACGACCCGGCTGCATTCGGTGCAGGGGATTGTGTATCAACTGTCGCCGGAAGCGTTCGAGCGGCAGCGCGCCCTGGGATGGGATTCTCGGGGATGGGGGATTGGTGGACGATTCGGAGGGATGGGGGGCGGAGGAGGCGGAATGGGAGGAGGCGGGTTCGGTGGAGGTGGGATGGGAGGTAGTTTCGGAGGAGGCGGAGCCGGCGGCGGGATGATAGGAGGTGGCGGTGGGACCGGTGCTGGTGGGATGGCGGGGGCAGGTGGGGTGGAGACGACTGGCGGAAATGCGGGAGAGGCTGGCGTCTCAAATACTTCGGTTCCCGGAGTGGTGGGGGGAGCGGGGGGCTCAACCCCACCGTCTTTCTCAGACACAGACTCTCAATTTCCGGATCCCGATGCGGCAGGAGCGGGAGGGGGACCGTTCGGCTGGACGCCCTTCCTCCTTCCGAATCCCAACCTGGACAACGCTCCGGACGTGACCGAGTTGCTCGAACTGATGACGAGCACGATCGACCCCGAGAACTGGGACGAGGTCGGTGGAGCCGCGTCGGTCCGTTTCGCGTCGTGCAGCCTGGCGATGGCGGTGCGCGCGACGGCGCCGATGCAGGCCCAGATCGAGGCCTTGTTTGATCGCCTGCGGGACACCCCCGATCCGATAGGCCTGAATTCTGACTTCGTCCCGGCGCGAATTCCGATCGAGTCAAACGCCCAACAGGCCGAGACGATGGGGTTTGGAGATTTCACCGAACTGATTGAATTGGTGACTTCGGTCGTCGAACCGGAGAGTTGGGACCAAGTGGGTGGGGCTGGTTCCGTCCGCCCATACAACCCCAAACTGGCTCTGACCGTCCGTCAGACGCCGGCCATCCATGATTCCATCCGCAATCTGCTCACCGACCTGCGGCGCGCTCGCTACCGTGAGCAGTTTGGACGCCCCTGGATTCCAGTCGGCGCTGGCAACCATTTGGCCGGTCCCCCTCTGGGGATTTCGGAACTGCCGATCGGCATCCGGCAGTCGGAACTTCCGGAACACAAACCAGAGGAATTGAAAATTTTGGCTGCCCGCCGCGAGTCCCCTGGAGCGCAGGATTGGCGCTGCACGTCGTTCGATGGCCGGCCGATCTGGGTCACTCGCTTCCGACGCGGGGAGGCGCGGACGGAATTGGAGTGTGATGGGCGCCTGGCGCGACTGGCAGGGGACGATGCGCTGGTCGCCTATCCGGGATTGACGCTGGTCGAGACCGGGCCGTGGGGGGAAGCGCTGCGGCGCGTGCTGGATGCGCGGCTCCCCTGGTTGCCGCACCGGTCGAATCGAGAACTGGCGCAACTCTTTGAAGTGAGCGCAGGGGTCGAGGACGACCTGACCGTGCAGATTCAATTGAAGCTTCCTGCTGCCGGAGAAGGAACGCACCTGCAATGGACCATTTCCAAAGCGACCGGCTTGCCGATCCGTTGTGAGAGCTGGCTGGATGGCGAGTTGCGGCTGCGGCTGGAACTGCGGGATGTGGGGGGACCCGCCGGACGACAATTGATGCGAACGGTGGATGCCTATGAATTCGGAAAATTCGTTCAGCGCTGGGAACTGGCCGACGCCCGCCCCGATGACGTCGACATTCCGGATTTCGCCTCAAGCTGGCCCTCGTTTGCGCGGTTCATTTCCGAGGAGGCCCGGCTCTCCCGGACCACGCTCCCGCCGCTGGAGCGGGCGCTGGTGTCCATTCGCGCTAAAGAATGGCCTGCGGCAGAGGGAGCGCTGATCCAGGGGCTGGAACAGCAACCGGGGCAACCGCTGCTGGCGTTTTTACGTGCCTGGACACTGGCGCAGCGCCACGGGGCTGACCACAATCAAATCCTGGCCGCGCTCCAGCCGGTGATTGCCGACGAGCCTCCCGCCGACCTGGCAGCGATCCTGGCGAATGGCGACTTTCCGTTGTTGAGTCCCGATAAGATTCTTTCACTGCTGCAACGGCAGCCAGTCTCCCGGCGAACACCGGCCGACTGGGATCGCTTGGCCACGGCGGCGATCCGTGCCGCAAAAGTCCCGGACGCGATCCAGGCGGTGCAATCCGCGATCGCGGGGACGCGTGCCGCATCCGAACGATTCCCCCGCGAGCAACTGCTGGTCCGGTTGCTGGCTGAGAACAACGCGCTCCCCGAAGCGATCCAGCGTGCTCTGGCGTGGGGCCAGGATGGGGGCGCCGAACCCGAGGAATACCTGACCATAGCCGAAATCCTCCACCAGCATCGCGCCCCGCAGGCAGGGACGTTGATCGAACGTGCCGTGGCCGCCGCTGACCGGAAAAAAGTGGCCGGCGACCGGCGGTATGCCTTGTTGCGAAGGGAGGCGGAACTCAAGACCGGCTTGACCCGCTGGCGGACGCTGTTGGCGGCGCACCGGGCGGCGACTGAAGGATCGCCGCTCCGCAAACGCGTGGAGGATTTGCTTCTGTCCGAACTGACCGAACCGATCCACGTCGAGTCCACCGCGATCCTGGCTGACGAGACGGCAGAGCCTCGCCTGCAGGCGCGGCTCCGCTTGCGAGAAGCGCGGCTTTACGAAGAACTCAACAATGACTCCTCGGCGGCGAACATCGGTTGGACCCTCTTCCAGGCGCGGCAGCTTCCCGAGAAGTCCTTCGATTGGTTGTGCGGGCGGCTGGCGGCTGCCAGGCAGCAGGAGCGATTGATCGAAGCGCTCGAAGGCAAACTCCGAGCGCGCGAACCAGTTTCGCGCCGCCACCTGGCGCTCCTGGAAACGGCGTATGAAGCCGTGTCCCGTCCGCAGGATGCGGCACGAGCCAGATCGCAACCGAGGCGCTAAATGCGGCCTGGGGCCGTCGGCCAATCCCACACAAAGGCCCAAAGGGACGGCCCTATGCCAGCCCAGGCCAACGGCCTGGGGACGTCGGTCGACCGAAGAAAAAAGCCCCAAAGGGGCGGCTCTAATGTGCGGCCATCAGGACAGGCAACCGACATCACACGCCATCCGAAAGATGTGGAATTCCGAATCCCAAGGAGTTTTTCCGAATGCGGACCGTACGCCGTCGCCGACCTGAAATGTCGACGGCCAATCCTGGACCTGTAGGGCCGCCCCTTTGGGGCTTCGATCGATTCTGGCCAAGTTTCCCAGGCCGTTGGCCTGGGCTGCCATAGGGCCGTCCCGTTGGGACTCGTCGAACTCCCGCGTGGTCCCAAGACATAGGGCCATCCCGATGGGGCTCTTTTGCGAAGTCCCAAATCCTCGAAAAATCGGTTCACACGTTGTATAATCGATTCCGAAGTTCGACCGGACCCGACGATCGAGGGACGCTATGCCGCAATCACTGGCAAGAGTTCTGATTCACATCGTCTACAGCACTAAAAACCGGCGCCCCTGGCTGCAAGATGAAGGATTACGCCAGGAACTCTACGCGTACAAGGCGAAGATCTTGCGCGACAACGTAGACTCTCCCGCGCTGATTATTGGCGGCGTCGAAGATCATATCCATGCCTTGTGTTCGCTGTCCCGCAAGTTTGCCATCAAAGACGTGATTGAGGAGGCCAAGACTGAGACCACAAAGTGGCTCAAGAAGCAGGGGCCAGAGTACGCCGATTTTCGTTGGCAGGGGGGTTACGGAGCTTTTTCCGTGAGCGAATCCAATTCGGACCAAGTGACACAGTACATCGCGGATCAGGTCCGACACCACCAACGGAAGTCGTTCCAGGACGAGTTCCGCGCATTGTGCCGTCGTCACGGGATCGAAATCGATGAGCGATATGTTTGGGATTAGTCCCCAAGGGACGGCTCTATTTCAGCTCAGGCAAACGGACTGGGACCGCCGGCTGACTGCAGAAAAAAGCCCCCAAGGGACGGCCCCATACGAGCTCAAACCAACGGCCTGGGACCGTTGGCCAATTCCACAAAAAGTCCCAAAGGGACGGCCCTATGCCAGCCCAGGCCAACGGCCTGGGGACGTCGGCCGACCGAAGAAAAAAGCCCCAAAGGGGCGGCTCTAATGTGCGGCCATCAGGACAGGCAACGGACATCACACGCCATCCGAAAGATATGGAAATCCGAATCCCAAAGAACCTTTCCGAATGCGGACCGTACGGCGTCGCCGACCTGAAATGCCGACGGCCAATACTGGACCTTTAGGGCCGCCCCTTTGGGGCTTCGGTCAATTCTGGCCAGGTCTCCCAGGCCGTTGGCCTGGGCTGGCATAGGAATGCCACGTTGTGGCGAAAAGAGTGCGGGAATTGGCTCCGATCTCGGAGCGTTGGAGCCCCTGGATACCGTCCAACGAAAATCCCTCTCGGCATTGCCAAATCAGGCGTGTCCGAGACGCTCCAGATGCGACAAGACGTTGTTTAACGAAACCACGTCGGCGAATCGCGCCTGGATGTCGAACAGCGTCCAGTCGTGCGCCGCCTGGGCGCGATCTCCCACGCAGTCGCGGATGATGAGCGGTTTGAACCGGTAGCTCTTGGCGTCGGTTGCCGTGGCGCGGATGCAGGCGCTGGTGCTGCAACCGGTGATCAGCAGCGTGTCGCACCGATTTTCGATGAGGTAGCCTGCCAGATGCGTTCCAAAAAATGCACTGGCGTTCTCTTTGAGAATCACCAGGTCCTTGGGAGTCGGGGTGACCCGTTCATCGATCACGCAGGCGCGGGAATCCCACGGTCGGAAGCGATCCCCTTCCACCAGGTCCGCCGCCGACTTGAATGGCTGATCCCCCGTCTCGGGATGATAAGGGCTGGTGGTGTAGATGATCGGGACGGGGAGGTGCCGGGAGCGGACGAACTCCAGGAGTTCGGCCGTCTTGCGGACCGGCTCATCCAGTCGGCGACTCCCCCCGGCGTATTTGTCATCGGTCCAGCCGTAGGCAAAATCGACGACGACGATCGCCGCCTTCTGTCCAAATCCAAATCGGTCCTGGAAAATTCCCCGATCCTTGTAGTAGGCATCGACCGAACGCATCGCCGCGTCCAGTTCGGGAAAATCAGACATCATACAGCACCTGGGGCCGGGCTATGGGGTAAAACCTGCTGACAGCATCGTGGCGATTGATTATGCTAGGGATCATGAGCAATCGTCAATCGGCCGCCCCCCTCCCCCCCCGGCTGCACGTCCCCCCGTCGCAGGCCGTTCCCCCGATGACTGTGTCGTCCGTTGAGGACGGCGGCGCTCCCGACAGGGCTGTGCCATCGAGACGAGGCGGTTTTCGAATTTCGGCCTGGGGCGGCACACTCCCATTCGTCCTGACGGCGGTGGCCCTGGGATGGTGCCTGGCCTCCCTGGCGATGGCCCAGGAGGCGCCTCCGGCGGACAGGCGTCCCCGATCCGACTTCCAGGAACTGGAGCAGCGGTTCCTCCGTGATTTGCCCGGCCGAAACAGCGCCGCCGAGCCCCAGATCAGTTCCCGAGAATTGGAACGGCGGTTCCGGCGCGGTCGAGAATTGCTGGCCGAGGAGAATTTTTCCGAGGGGACGCGATTGTTGCAGTCGGTGTTGGAGACGGACGAGGACGAGTTTTTTTACCTGGAGTCGGACGGTGAGTCTTCCGAGCGGAGCCTGAAATTCGAGGCGCAGTCGCTGCTGGGAGGAATGCCGGCAGCCGGGCGCGAGTTGTACGAGAAACAGTATGGTCCGATCGCCCGGCGGTTGCTCACGGATGCGCAGGCCTCTGGGGATGCGGAACTCCTGGCCTTCATCACCCGCCGTTACTTCCACACCCGTCCGGGGCTGGAGGCGGCGTACCGGCTGGCGGGTGACGCTCTCGATCACGGCCACCCCCTGACCGCCGCGCTCGCCTTGGAACGACTCCGACATACGCCGTTGGCCAAAGAGCTGTTGGAACCGCTACTCTCGGTCAAGACCGCTCTGGCGTGGTGGCGCGCCGGTCGAACAGACAAAGCTCTAGAGACATTGACGCAACTCCGCGCGGAGCGTCCCACCAGCCGCATTCTTCTTGGGGGGAGGCATCTGCCGGCTTTCGAATCGTCCGATCAGGCGCGCGCCTGGTTGCTCACGGTGCTGGAGCCGCGGCAGGACTCAGCCGGCGCGGCCGATCATTGGACGATGGTCCGTGGCAACCCCCGCCGCAATGCCACCAGTTCCGGCGGCAGTCCCTACCTGAATCAGAGCTGGCGTGTGTCGCTCTTGGAAGGGAGCGGACTTTCTCCCGAGCAGGATGCGGCGCTCGCCAGAGCGTTGGGAGAGCGCCGCAGGGATCCGGCATCCGGCGGCGATGACGAGGGGGGGACGCCGATGGTCCCCGGATTTCAGCCGTTGATCGTCGGATCGCTGGCGATTGCCCGCGGGTTGAGCGACGTTCGTGCGTATCACCTGGCGACCGGGGAATTGGCGTGGGCCACCGGCGAAAAGGACCAACTGCTGCTGGAGTTGCTCCGGGTGGGAGGTGGTCCGCAGGCGCAATTGCCAGGGATGTCTCCCCTGACGTACCTGATGACCCAGCGGATCTGGGGAGACTCCGCGTTTGCTACCCTCAGTTCCGATGGCGAACTGGTCTATGTGGTGGAAGACCTGGGGCTTAACGGTACGCCACCGATGCAGATTCCGCGCGTCACGCTCAATCGCGATTTCAACCGCCTGGTGGCGTATGATGTCCGGACAGGAAAGGCGGTCTGGGAAGCGGGGGGAGCGCCTGGCAATGGAACCGAAGATTTGGCTGGGCATTTCTTTCTGGGGGCACCGCTGGTCCTGGACCGGAGGCTGTATGGACTGGCGGAAGTCAGTGGTGAAATCCGCCTGGTGGTTATGGATCCCTCCGATGGGCGCCGGCTCTGGACACAGACGTTGAACAATGACCCTGATCTCGCCTGGGACGCCTCGCGTCGGCGCAGCGGACTGACTCCCTCGTTCGACGGCGGCATTCTGGTCTGCCCCACGGGTTCCGATCAGACGACCGCCGTCGATCTGACCGGGCGGCTGCTCCTGTGGCGTTATCGCCTGCGCGACCGCTCGGAAACCTACGACGCCCGACCCAACCAGGTGATCCTGCAACAGCAACAGATGCTGGCCCGCCTGCAGACGAATGGCGGAATCGATCAGAACCGGTGGCTGGACAGTACGGCGATCATCAGCGACGGACGCGTCTTGTTGACGCCGCGAGATGCCAACGATTTGCACTGCATCCATTTGCTCGACGGCACGCTGGCCTGGAAGGAGCCGCGCGGCGACGGATTGTTCGTCGGCGGAGTGCATAACGGCCACGTCGTCGTGATCGGCCGGACGTTCGTCCAGGCGTTGCGGCTGGACGATGGTCAACCCGCCTGGGAAGACCCGGTGGCGATCCCGGTCCCCAGCGGGCGCGGATTCATCGCCGGCGACCTGTACCACCTCCCCTTGTCAACCGCCGAAGTGGCGTCGATCGACTTGCGGAGAGGACAAATCGTCTCCCGATCCCGATCGATGCAGGAACGGGTTCCCGGCAATCTGGTCAGCGTGGGGGGACACGTGATGTCGCAGGGAGCGGACTTCCTGGAAGGCTTCCCGCAGCTTGAAACCCTCGAAAACGAGGTGGCCGGCCGGCTCATCAATGATCCGGACGACGGCGCGGCGCTGGCGCTGCGTGGGGAAATTCTGCTGCAGCGCGGCCAGGTGCAGCAGGCTTACGTGGCCTTGCAGCGCGCTTTGGACCTGCAATCGGACGACGAGGTCATTCGTCAACTGCTCGTGGGGAGCCTGCTGGAGGGGTTGCGAGTCGATTTTGCCGAATACCGCCACTTGCCGGTCGATTTCGACCGCCTCTTCGCGGCCCCCGAGCAGCGGTCTGCCTATCTGTGGTTACAGGCGGCCGGATACTCGCGAATGGGAGACCCACATTCGGCATTCGAGTCGCTGCTAAAGTTTGCAGACCTGTCTGTCTCCGATCGGGAGCAGGAGCGGGTCGGTGCGACGCAGACGGTCCGCCGCGATCGTCTGGTCCAATCCCGTGCTGCGCAGCTTGCAGCCAGCGCCACTCCTGGCGAGCGGAACTCCCTGGAGCGGACGTGGCGGGCCCGGATGGAAAGCCTGCGGGAAGAAGGGAACGCCGCCGGGCTGCGGCGGTTTGCCCATTACTTCGGTGGGCTGTTCCATTCTCCTGAATTGATTGAATCGCAATTCCGTGCGGCTTCCACGGGGAATTGGCTGGAGGAAGAGTTGCAATGGCGCCCGTGGTGCGATGCGAAGGATCCCGCGCTGGCCGCGCAGGCGACGGGGCGACTAGCGGCGCTGTTGCTGGCTGCCGAGCGCCCGCGCGACGCGCTGTCGCCGATGGCACGGCTGGAGCGCGACTGGCCGCAGGTCGTCGCGCTGGATGGACTGCGCGGCGTGGAACTGGTGTCGCAGTGGAAAGAGCGTCCGGAGGTCCGCCGGGCGCTCGCACCCGCTCACGTTTGGCCGAGCGGCGTCGTTCGGGCGGAGCGCGAGCCCAATGTCGGCAATCCGACCTCCAGCCGTGCCTTCATGATCCCCCTGGAGGGGGACCGACATCCCTATTTTGCCGACGTGACGCTGGAGATCAGCGGTCGCTGGCAGGACTTCATCGCCCGCGACACGCTGGGGCGGCCGATCTGGAAAGTTTCGCTCGACAGCCCCATCCCCACGACGAATTTCGTGTTCAACCGGGCCTACCCCTGCGAACATCTGTTGATCATTGCCATCGGGACGCAGGTCGTGGCGATCGACACGCTGGGAACCGCCGAGCAGCCGGGGGCTCGGCTCTTGTGGCGGATGAATCTGATCGACATCCCCAGCGGCGCCATCGTTCCTCGAGGAATGGGAAATTTCCGCCGCAGGATGCCGCTCAATCAGATGGTCGCCGATCAATTGGGGTCGGTCGGTCCGGTCGCCCGCGACTACGTGGCCGTGTTCAAAGGCCGCAAACTGATGGCGCTGGAACCACTCACGGGCAAGCCGTTGTGGACTCGCGACGGGATGACTCCCGGCAGCGAGGCGCTCGGGGACGAAGAATTGTTGTTCGTGATTCCTCCCGATTCCACACGCGCGCAGATGTACCGCGCCCTGGACGGTGAATTGCTGGGAGACCGGGATTTTCCCGCCGCCGGCTTGCGTGTGGGAATGACCGGACGGTTTGCGACCACCTGGCAGGAGACTCCGGAGGGACAAGTCCTGACCTCATATGACATCGCCGCGCAGCAGGTTCGCTGGCAGCGGCCGTTTGCCCCAGGGGCGCAAATCGCAGTGATCGACGAGCGCGATGTGGCTGTCCTGGAACCAGGGGGACGGTTCACAGTTGTGGCGCTGGCCGACGGAGCGCCCCGATGGGAAGCGGCCGTTGGTCCACAGCCCCGCGTTCACCAGCTTGTTGTGGTCCGTTCGGGGGGCATGTACCTGGCCATCATCAACGAACCGCTTGCCAATTCGGTTCCGCAGTGGATCCAGTCCAATTTGCAAAGCTTGCCGGTCAACGGAACCTTGCACGGATTTGATGTCCAAACCGGCCAGCCGCTTTGGACGACCCGAATTCAGCGGCAGTTGCTCGACATGAACCAGCCCGCGGGACTACCGCTCCTGACGTTCATGGTTCAAACGCAGGAACCCCGCGCGAAAGCGGGGGCGCTCGTCGAAAACAAACTCAACCTCCTGTGCCTGGACAAACGGACGGGGCGCGTCTTGTATGAAGACAAGCGGCGCGACGAGCCTTCGTTGTTCTACGTGGAATACGGGGTGGATTTCGATCAGCAGCAGATCGAACTCAAGCTGGCCCGCTCGACGGTGCGGTTGACGTTTACGGATACGCCGTGGCCGGAGGAGGGGAAGTAGGGTCTAGGCGCTAGGGATTAGGCGCTAGGGATTAGGGATTGGGGGTTACAGGAGGTGGCGGGCTTTGACGTCGAGGTAGCGGCTGATGAGGTCGGCGGAGAGTTGTTCGGGGAGGGCGTCCAGGATCAACAGGCCGCCCTGCTGCAATTCGGCGATTTGCACGGCCTGCGCGTGAACCATTTCTGCGGCGGCGGCAATTTGGAACGCTTCCACGTCGGAGCGCGGTTGCTTTTGGACCCGTTCGAACAGCGGCACGTTGCGCAGGAACGCCCCCAGCACCAGGTGGGGGGTCTTGAGCTCCCGCGCGTGGCGGCTGATTGCCGCTAAGTGCAGTTCATCCAGCGCGTGGGTGAGCAGCACCACCAGCGACCGTTTGCGATACCGGCGTCGCAGTTCTTCGACCATCAGGCCGTAATCCGAGGCCTCATAGCGCCCCGCCAGGTCGTAGGTTTGCCGGATGATCGTCTGCACTCCCCCGACACCGCGGACCGGGCGGACCCAGCGTTCGACGCGGTTCGAAAATGCCAGAAGCCCCACGTTGTCTCCCTGACGGAGCGCGACATAGCTGAGGACGATCGCCGCGTTCAGCGCCCGATCGAGGTGCGAGATGCCGTCCAACTCGTTGCACATCCCCCGACCGGTGTCGATCACGATCAGGATATTCTGATTCCGCTCGACGACGTATTCGCGACTGATCAGATTCTGATGGCGGGCGGTCGCCTTCCAGTCGATGTGCCGGTATTCGTCCTCGCGGCGATACTCGCGGAGCCGGTCGAACTCACTCCCGCGTCCCCGCAGTCGCGAAAGTTTCAGCCCCGTTTCCGCCGCCCGATTCCGCCGCGCGAGCAGTTCCATCCCATGCACCGCCTGGATGTCGGGATAGATGCGGACCGGCGTCGGCAGGTCGCGCTGATCGAAGAACGTCCACAACCGCCAGCGGCTGACGCACCGCAAATAGACCTGGCCAAAACGATTGACCCCGCGCTGCTGCGGTCGCACGTGGTACACCCGGTAACGGGCCTTCTGGGGCGCCAGGGTGATGGCGAAGGGGAGGTCGATGGCATCGCACGGCTGGGGCGGTTCATCGTGAAACTCAATCGGCAGGGGATGGCGATTGCGATTGATGAGCCAGATCCGCACG
The DNA here is from genome assembly GCA_046152955.1 of Planctomycetales bacterium. GTDB lineage: Bacteria > Planctomycetota > Planctomycetia > Planctomycetales > Planctomycetaceae > SIAF01. Next base: position 16,848 of record JBJXGA010000345.1, read on the forward strand.
GCGTTGCTGGCCCCGACGCTCATCACTGCCGCCGCCTCACGCTGCACGTCGATCCGTCGCAGCGATGGGCTGGTCCAGGCGTCGACCAAAGCCCCCACCAGCACCAGGGTGTTGAGCAGGATCCCCAGGTCGTGGAGTCCCGCTGCCTGTGACGCGGAGAGTCCGCCGAACAATTCCCACACGTTGGGAATCACCAGCGGCGCCCCGGCGACCAGAAACAGCACAAACATCGGCCAGCGGGGAGTCATTATTGTCGAGGGGCTTCCACCGCGTCCAGGATTTCGCGAATCGCATCGTCGGTCGAGGCCCCTTCGATTTCCGCCTCCGGACGCAGCCGCAGGCGATGCCGCAGCACCCAGGGAGCCAGCTCCTTGACGTCATCGGGCACGACGAAATTGCGTCCCTGGCAGGCGGCCATGGCGCGGGCGGCCAGCAGCATGTTGACTCCGGCCCGCGGGCTGGCCCCCACGGCGACGGTCGGCCAATTGCGCGTCCGGGTGACGATGCCGGTGATGTACTGAATGATCGATGGTTCGACAATCACCCCCACGATCGCCTGTTGCACTTCCAGCGCCTGGCCGCCGCTGAGGACCGTCTCCAGGCCAAACCGCGACAAGTCGCGCGCATCGCGCCCCTGGGCGTAGTGCCGGAGGATTTCCTGCTCATCCTCTGGAGCGGGATAATCGACCAGCAGCTTGAACATGAACCGATCGAGCTGCGCTTCGGGGAGTGGATACGTCCCCTCCTGCTCCAGCGGGTTCTGCGTGGCAATCGTCAGGAACGGTCGGGGGAGGGGATAGGTGGTGCCGTCCACCGTCACCTGCCGCTCCTGCATCGCTTCCAGCAGGGCCGATTGCGTCTTGGCCGGCGCGCGGTTGATTTCATCCGCCAAAAGCAAATTGGTGAACACCGGCCCGGGACTGAAGTGAAATTGCCGGTCGGACATGTTGTAAACCGAGTTTCCGGTGAGGTCCGACGGCATCAGGTCCGGAGTGAACTGGACCCGTTTGAACTGCGTCGAGAGGACGTGGCTGAGGGTGTTCACCAGCAGCGTCTTCCCCAGTCCCGGCACCCCTTCGATCAGCACGTGCCCTTCGCAGAACAGGGCGATCAGTGTCGCCTCCACCAGTTCGGGCTGCCCCACCAGCGCCTTGCCGATCTGGGCGCTGGCCCGCTGAAACTGCTCCGCGATTTGTGCGACGTCCATCAAGGCATCCATCGGAAAGTGTGAGAACAATTCATCAGTCTTCAGAGCACATGGTAACCGGGCCAGCGCTCCAGTGGCAATCAACGCGCAAGATGTGCCGAGTGCCAGGAACCGGGAGGCAGCGATCGCTCTGCCAGTTCCACCAGGTGCGCGTGGTGTGTGAACACGATCACCTGTGTCTGCGCTGCCAGCTCTCGCAGCGCGTCCAGTGCCGCTTTCGCCCGGTGGTCGTCGAACATGATCAGCACGTCGTCGACCAGGAACGGAATGGGAGGCTGTTCCTGAAAGTGATGTTGCAACCAGGCGACGCGAAGCGCCAGGAACAGTTGATCACCGGCCCCGCTGCTCATCCCATCCAACGGAACGCTTCCTCCATCTGCGCGAACTCCCAACAGGGTCGGTTTTCCCTTGTCGTTCGTGGTCGCTTCCAGCCCCGTGAACCCCCCCAGCGTGAGCTTCGCGAACAGTTGGCTCGCCCGCTCCAGGATCGGTCCCTGATTCCGTTCGCGGAACCGCTCCAGCGCTCCTTCCAAAACCTTGCTCGCGAGTTTGAGCCGCACGAAATGTTCCGCCTCGGTCCGAATCCGAGCCAAGAGCGCTTCGCACTGTTCCTGTGCTTCGGCGGCGCGCGAAGAGCCGTTCATCGTGGCCAATGTCTGTTGTTCCTCTCCCAACCGCGTCAACACTGCGTCCCGCTCGTCGCTCAGGCGTTGATGCTCGCTCTGCAAATTCTCGATCCGCGGAGACAATTCTTCGGAGCGGGCCTGGGCCGCCTCGTGTTCCAGCGCGGCGAGCGTGCCCGGTTGGGCCAATTCGTCCAGCCGGCGGCGAACGACTTCCCGCTCCTGCCTCCATTGGCTTGCCTGCCGCGCCCGCTCGTCGACAAGGAGCAACTCGTTGATGGCGACCCCCCCGGCCAGTTGGCACAAGAGCGCCAGTTCGTCTGCCGCGTGCTGCCGACGGTCGCGGGCGGTCTGCCAACGAGAGGCGTTCTCAGCCAGTTGCTGTTCCAATCCGTCGCGGCGCGTTGCCGTCTGTTGCGCCGCTTGCCGCCGCCGCACGAGCGCTTCCAACGCCTCCTCGGGCACTCGCGCCTCGGCGCCGAGTTCGAGCGCGGCAACCAGCCCCGCGACGGCGGCCTGGAACTCCCGCGAGCGCTCGTCGATCCCGGCAATCCGCCGTTCCAATTCGCGCCACTTGTCCGCCAGCGCCGCGATCTCCTCCTGCTCCTGCATCACGACGACCGCTTCTTCCGCTGAGGTTCCCTCCGCCAGCGACACGTCCACCAAACAGTCCCGCCACTGCGCGCGCCACTCGGCGAGGCGCTCGTCGGCCAGGGCGACTTGCCTCTGCGCCGCCTCGACCTCGACCCGGACTTCGCTCAGTTGCCGCTCGATCTCGTCCCGCTGGCTCGACGTTTCCTGCAGGGCGTCCACTCGCTCCTGCGCCAGCTCAACCAACTCTGCCAGGCTGGCGACCGCAGGGGCGGCCTGTCCCTGCTGTTCCAGCAGCACCGTCAATCGCACCTTGTGCTGCGCGATCTGCTCTTCCAGGAGCGCGACGGCGCATGCCTGCTGTCGGAGAGGCTCTCCTCGGGCCGCCAGTTCGCGGCACCGCCGGGCCCAATCCCGCATCTCCGCAGGAGGGAGCGGGGTGATCCCCAGCGGCTGCCAGAGCGCGTGCCACTGGGCTTCCTCCTGGGCGCGACGAGTATGGGCCACATTCAGGTCCGCTTCGAGAGCGGCACATCGCTCCCGCTGTGCCCCCTCATCCGCCAATAACTGCGCTTTGCGGGCCACCGCTTCTCCCTCACGCCGCAAGCGATCGGCCAAATCGTCCGCCTCCGCAACCTTTCGTTCGTATGCCGGAGAAAGTTCGCCGGGTTCCCTATTCTCCAAAAGCAGGCGTTCTTCGTCCGAGGGCTCTGCACCGGGCCGTTCCAGACGCCGTCGGACAAGTTTCCAGAGTCGATCGCGCTGGGCCCGCGAGAGTTCGAGGTCCTGTTCCGTCGGCACATCCTGTTCCAGGCGGAGCGCTTCCAATCGTCCCGCCAATTCGTCACGTTTCTGCGACGCCTCTTGCCACCGCCGCGTCAGATCACGTTCCAAATCAGCCGCCGCGGACCACAGCGCCTCGCAGCGCTGGAGTGTCTGGTCCGAAGGCAACGCGAGCCGTTCCAGCTCCGCCCAGTTTCCTTGCCACAGTCCCAGCCGCGCCAGCTCGACCTGCGCCTGTTCCAAGCCGCGAACATGGAGCGTTTGCTGTCTGTCCCGCTCCGCTTCGAGCGCTCCGCGCTGCGCCGCAGCCCGAACCGCAGCGCGCAATTCGTCGGCGGAAGCCACCGGAGGGAGTCCCTGCAACCGCGAGTGGAGCGCCCCTTCCCGCTGCTCCAACTTGTCCCGCTGAGCCTCGCAGGACTCCAGGTCTTTCATCCCTTTCAGCCCCGCGGTGGAGAGATTTTGCAACCGGGTCCGCAAGGGGCGCGGCGCCGCCAGGCGCGGCGCCTGGTCCACGGAGAGGTCGCGTCCCAGCGCGGCAATTCGCGACTCGATCGTCTCCCGGCACTGCGCGGCCTGCGCCATCAGGGTGACGCGATCGGCACGACCTGTCCGGACGCTTCCCAGCGACTCCTGCAACGCGTCAATGCGGACCCCGTATTGCAACAGCTCGTTCGTGGCCGGCAGACTCTCCCATTGCGATTTGAGCAACTTCGAGCGCTCATCCAGGTCGACCAACTCCCGTTCGGCATGCGCGGCTTCCGACTGAGACCTCACGCAGCGGGCCTGAAAGTCGTCGGGGAGCGCGGGGACGGGGCCCAGTTGTTCCAGCGCCCGATCGAGCCGGTCGCGCTCGGCCAAAAGCGGGAGCGCTTTGCGGATCCGTTCCAGCCGCTCACGTTCCGCTCGAACCGCTTGCAGCCGATGGTTCAGTTCATCTCGTTGGGTGCTCGTCCGCTTCACGCTGCGGGATTGTTCTTCCCAGGTCGCCGGGGGGATGGAGAATTCCCGAACTTCCTTCGTCTTGTCCGTAAACTCCTTTACGGCCCGGTTGATGACCGGGAGTTGCCCCTGCTGCTTGAAGAGCGCTTCGGCTTCCGTATCCAGTCCCAACCGGATGCGGCTCAGACTGGCCACGCCGGACGCCGCTGCAAACAGGATTTCGCCCAGGTCTCCTTCCCCGTCGCAGATAGCCCGGCCCCCGGCGACGAGCTGCTCGTAAGTGATCCCGAATTGCGTCTCGAACCGCCGCCGATCGACTCCCTGGAGCAGCCCCTCCAAGAGTGCTGGCGACAAGACCTTTTGCTCCCCCGCGGTCCACAAGGTATCTTTCTGGGCCTTGCGGCGGATGCACTCGATCCGCTCGCCGCTGGTGGTCTCGATCACGGCGCCGACCCGCAGTTTGGGCAGCCCATGCAGAAACCCATCGCTGCACTTCGTCTCGAAACCGAACAAGAAATTCTTCAGCCCGCGCAAGGCGGTGCTCTTCCCCGCCTCATTCGGGCCGTAGACGAGATTGAGCCCTGGGGAAAGTGGGACGCGGCACTGCGTGAAGTGTCCATAGGCCAGAAGGTCGAGTCGCGCCAGGCGCATTCAGTCCCTCCTCTCCGGACGCGCCAGGCGCTCCAGCAAGAGAGGTTGGACATCGGACAATGCCTGGCGAATCCAGGCGGGATCGTCCAGGAGGAGCGCTTCGGGACCAGTGCGCAGCTCCGCAGGGAGCTTGTTCCGCAACGGCTCCAGCGCGACTGCCAGAGCGTGAAGCTGTTCTCCGTCGTCGGCCAGCTCTGCGAGATAGGCGGTCAATTCGCCGATCGTTTCCGCGACTTCCGCGGCGGAGTCTGCGTGCGGGGGAGGTTCCGTTTGCACTTTGACCTTCTCGATCCAAACTCCCTCCACCGCCGAACCGAGCGCCAGCGAACGGATGTCGTTGAGCCAGTCGCGTGAACCGGCGGCCAGCGTCTGGTGCAGCGACGTGGCCCCTGACAGGACCAGGCGGATGCCGACCGCGGCCGGAGCATGCCGCGCGGCTGTCTCCTGGATCGCCAGGCTGCACACGGATTGCAATTCGGTCAGGGTGACCATCCCGGTGCAGTCGATCGGGATTTGTTCCCAGCGGAAGACGTCGAGTGATCGGAACTCAAGCTGTACCTCGTGGGCCGAGCTAGCTGTGACCAGGTAGCACCCTTTCTCTCCCGGCTCACGGATATGTCGCCCCTGGGGATTCCCCGGATAAACCACCCAGGGCGCTTGAGCGACGACGTTTCGTGTATGGACATGTCCCAGCGCCCAATAGTCGTATCCCTTCCCCCGGAGATCGTCCAACGTGCAGGGGGCATACGGGGCATGGTCGGCGTGTCCATCCAGGCTCGTGTGCAATAGCCCAATATTGAACATTCCAGGAATCGCCTGCGGATACTCGCGAGCCAGGTTCGACGTCTCGGCCTGAGTGGCGAAGCTCCGACCGTGGATGGCGACCCCCAACTCTGGCAAGCTCCGCGTTTCGGCTTTCGCTGAGGAGAACAGCGGAGAATCGCCTGCGGGGTTCGCCGGGAAGGGGAGCGAACGAGTCATCTTGGCCGCGGCGTCGTGATTGCCCGCGATGATATACAGAGGAATATCTGCCGCCCGCAGCCGCCCCGCCTGTTTCACGAAGAACAGCCCAGTGTTGTGGTCTTTCCAGTCGCCGTCGTAGAGATCCCCGGCGATGAGGACGAAGTCCACCCGCTCTTCGATGGCCAATTCGACCAATCGCTCCATCGCGCGGCGCGTTGCCCCCCGGATCGCCTCGACCGGGGCCCCTTCGTACTGTTCGAGCCCTTTGAGCTGACTGTCGAGGTGGATGTCGGCGGCGTGGAGAAAGCGAACCATGCGCCCATTTTCCACGCGCCGCTCCAAACGTCAAGAGGAGGGATTCCGCGCGACCGGTTCGGACGAGGCCGACGCGGAATCCCCCAGGGAGACTCTGCAGGCAAAACCTACTTCCCGCCCCCCTCACGCAGTTCCTGGAGTGCTTTGCGGAGTCCCTCCAGTTGCTCGCTGAGTTGCTCGATCCGCTGGTCCACTTCTTGAGATTTCCCGGAAGGAGCTGCGGCGGGGGGCTCGACCGCGGCGGGAGCCGCCTCGGCGCCAGTGGGGTCCACCGCGCGGGCCTTTCTGCGTGTCTTCAATTTTCCGCTACGGTCGAATTGCCAGGCGCCCCCCAGGCCTCCCATGTTTCCCAGGGGGGGCATCGTCATTGAGCGCATTCCTTGCAGCCCCCAGGTCCCCCTTCCCGTCAGCATCGACCCGACATAGCCACGCAACTCCGCGGGGAGTTTCTCCTGGTAGTTCTTTTCGGTGCATTCCCAGCTCTGTTCTCCACGGCGGACGACGATCTGCGCCGGTTCCTTCCCTTTGCGGGTCACGGAAATCGACAGATCGTCGGGGAACTCAATGGCTGTCGGGAGGGCGTATCCACCGGGATTCTCCACCCCCGGTTGCACCAGCAGGCCGTTGGGCGTCACGTAGGGTTGCGTCAAAATGAATGGCTGATACTGCTGGCTTAACGGCTGAGAATACTCCTGCAACATCGTCCATTTGGGATGAATCAGCCGTCGCGATAGCCGGGCCGTCTCCTCGTCGACGGAATGACAGGCCGTGCAACTTTTGCTGGCAGTGGTCGACCGTCGCAACAGCCGATTGACCAGCGACTCGCGCTTGTCTTTCGCCGTGTCTTCGACAAACGATTTGAGTTTTGGTTCCTCCGGAAGTGTGCCGAGGAGATCCAGCCAGACGCGGCGGGCGAATTCGGCGTCGTCAATCGTCGACACCTTGGGACAGGTGGCTCCCGTTTGGCTGGGAGGTCGCCGCTGCGGCGTGACTTCGACGAAGATCGGCTTTCCGGCCCGGATCAATTTGATTTTCAGCGTCGTCTCTTTCTTATCTTCGACCACCGCCGCCAGGTCGCCAGTCTCGCGGATCCCCTTGTCTTCGACCGAGAGCAGGATGTCATTGACCTTGAGTCCCGCCTTGGCCGCCGGGCTGTCGGGGATCACTTGCCCCAGGAGCAACCCCTGGTTCTCAGGCAATTCAAGATGCGCGCGGAGCACGTCATCGACCGGGTTGCCGCTGATCCCGATCCAGTATTCGCTCATTTTGGGAGGGATGGCCGCCGCCTGCGGGTCGGCGACACGTGTGACGTACAGACTGTACACGCCATCGTTCTCCGAATTCTCATGCACTCCAATGTCGAATGTCCTCACCCCCTGGAACAACGCGCCCGATGCTTTCTCCGGCGTTGTCACGGGAGGAGCCGTCTCGTCTGCGACGACGTGAAGCGGCCCCTTCCACGGGAGCGCGGCGAGACAGCCCGCCAATCCCAACAGAATCCTGCTTGATAGACTTCGACGTTTTGAAATAGAAGTTCGCATCGGCACTCCTTGAAACTGTGAGAACCACACAACTCCGGCGACCCTTGGCCGGACGTCATAAAAAATCGCACGTGACAGCCAACCGGCGGCGATCGCTTCCGGCGATCCCCGGCAACGCCTTGCACTATTGAAACACCCGCGCTGCGGGCCGCACCTGGACCTGATCCACGGGCACCACCACCTGCTCGCCATTTTTCAAACTCACCGACATCAACTGTCGCTGCAACTGCACCCGATGCCCGCGCCGCTCCAGCGCCTGGACCACGTCTTGCTGCACGGCCGGTGGCTGCCACATCAGCCACCGCCAATCGACGCCTCCCCCCGCCAACACCGCAATTTCCATCTCGTCCTCGTCGTTCTCACCTTTCCAGCGGAGAGTTCCCGCCAGATGCAATCCGCCGGAAGGTTCCTCGGCGTCTTCGGCATCGGGTTCGGCGGCGGCGTCCTGATCGGCCGAGGCCAACGCCCCTTGTGACGTGGGAGTCGGTGAGAGTTCCACCGACGGCGACGACGGGCGCGAGCCGATCAGGCTCTCCCGAAGCGGTTCGCCGCGAAGCAGCCAACCCATTCCAAACGCCAGAAGAACGCCAATGGCCAGGCTCACCCGGCGCAAGCGAGGAAACAACCGGCGCCCCCTGGACACGGGGTTCGTGGCCACAGCTCCCCGTGACTTCCAACCCGCTTCCGCCGCACTGGGGAGGTCGCATTTCCATGCCTGTGCTTCCAAAAAGGCCAGCGCGCAGCGCCGCCAGCCATCCGGTTCCCGGTCCAGCCGCTGCAACAGCTCCCGGCGACGCGAAGCGTCCAATTCGCCATCCACCAGGAGGTCCAGCAGCCGGTCCTCGCCAAGTTTGCCTTCATGTTCCACGGTCATCATGCTTCTCCCAGCAGGTCGCGCGGAGCCAGCGCTTGTCGCATTCGGGATCGCGCCCGGTGGAGTCGCGACTCCACCGCTCCTTAGCTGATTCCCAGGTGCGCCGCCAATTCGCGGTAACTCCAGTCTTCGGTGTATTTCAGCAGCAGGATCTCCGCGTCCTGCCGCGACAATTGCGACAGAGCGCGACGGACCACCTCGCGGCGCTCGTCCGAAAGCAACCACGCCAGCGGGCTGGCTGGCGGAGTGGCATCCTGCCCCACCGCATTCTGTGCAGCAAAGCGTTCCACCAGTTTCCGCTGCCGTCCTGCGCGGCGACGGTAAAGCAGAGACTGCCAGACCGCCAGACGGTAGAGCCAGGGAGCCACTTTGGAGGCGTCCGCCAGTGGCGCCCGTTGCTCGATTGCCGCCACTGCCACGGATTGCATCACTTCCTCCACCCCCTGCGGTTCGCGCAGCCGCGCCAGGATCGCCGTCCGCAGCCAGCGATCATGACGCTGCAAAACCGATGACCAATCCAGGTTCATCGGACTCCCCTGGTCGCCGGTATCTTGGTGGTTTGTTTCCATGACCGTTAAGATAGTTTCCGGCCAGCGGAGAATCTTGCGTCCAATCTGATGAAAATTCACAAACAACCCGAAAATTCCGCTCCGCTGTTCGCTCCGCTTGGGGAAAGCGGCTGGATTCCAGGCGACACAGGGCATACCCTTGGACCTCGGCGATGATCAACTACGACCCGCACAATTGGCGAAGCCACCTGTTTGATATTCACGGATCGATGATCCGGGAAATCTCAGCCAGGGTGGCGACCTGCGCCCTGTGGGGGCTGGGGGTCGTGTCGCTGCATTTCCTGATCGTTCCCCACGGGTATTCTCTCGCCATACCGGAAACCGCACATGGCCTGGTCTCGGTCGCGCTGGGGCTGCTGCTCGTGTTTCGGACCAATGCCTCCTACGATCGCTTTTGGGAGGGGCGGAAACTGTGGGGTTCGATCGTCAATGCTTCTCGCAATCTGGCGCGCAGCTCCAGCGTCCACCTGAAGTCAGCGCCGCACATTCTTTCCCGGCTGCTCGATTGGACGAGTACCTTTGCGTGGGCCACTCTGTACCGCCTGCGGGGGGAGCGGACGCTCGCTCCCAACCCCGCCGCGCTCCCGGTGGCAGGTGTGGTGCAGGTCATGGCCGAACACCATGTCCCCTTGGCCGTCTCGCGGCGGATGTCGGACTTGCTGGTCACCGCACACCGCCAGGGACTGATTACAGAGTACGTGCTTGTGGCCCTGGAACAGAACGTTCAATTGTTGATTGATTGCCTGGGAGCCTGCGAGCGGATTCACAATACGCGGATTCCCTTCGCCTATATGGTCCACCTCCGACGGGCGCTGATTCTGTACTGCCATACCCTGCCGTTTGCCTTGCTCGATCGATTCGGCTGGGGGACGCCACTGGTGGTGTTGCTCGTCGCTTATACGCTGTATGGGATCGAAGAGATCGGAGTCGAAATCGAGGATCCCTTCGGGAAAGACGAAAATGATCTGCCGTTGGAGCAAATTTGTTCCACGATTGAATCCGACCTGCGAGGGGTCGTGGAGGCGGTCGCCCGCGAGCAAACGAGCGAGGCGCGACTTCCGGCAACGCAGCAGAGTGTTTCTGAGGAATGAAGGAACGCCGCCGTGACGCGCGCGATTCGACGGACCGACTGTCTCCCAGTTGTCCAAGTCCATTGCCCAGAGCGTTTAGCGTAGACTCCGTGGCCGGAGCGGCTAGGATGGCGTGAGTCTGAGGGGCGGTTCGCGAAACCATCGCTCCCGGCGACCGGTCTGATCATTGTTCCTGGGAAATCTCAGTGGAGTGACTCGCGATGAGAGCAAGGTGCTGGAGGGTGTGGCTGTTGTCAGGGGTCGTTGTCTGCGCAGCGGCCATGTCTGGAGGCGCGGCGGACGATCGGTCAAGCGCCCGCATTCCCGACAACGACCAGGAATTGCGGTTTTGGCTGGAGAACATGGTGTGGCATCATCGATTCACCCCCGAGGAAGCCGCGGAGGTGACCGGCCTGTCGCGTCCGCGAATCGACGCGGCGCTGGAGCGCTTCGACATCCGTGACGGAACCCGGCCCCGGCGCGGCGCCGACGCTCCGCTGCACGTGCTTCCCTATCCGGGAGGGCGTCATCCGCGGATTGGATTTCTGGATGGGGCGATTAGTCCGCAGCGCGAAACGAAGATCAGCGTCTTCACCCCCTGGGACGAAGCGAGCTATGTCGTGGTGGATGTCCCCGAGGCGATCTGGTCCAACCTGGGGTTGACGTACCTGGCTCACACGCATGTTCCCACACTCTGGTCCAAGCAGGGGATCGAACTGCCCCGGCTGGAATGGAAGCGACTCGATCAGGGGCGGCTGGAGATCGAGCGAACGCTTCCCAATGGCATCGTGTTTGGCGCCAAGGTCCATCCGACCCGCGCCGGGGTGCGGATGGAACTGTGGCTGACCAACGGCACCGACGCGCCACTCTCGGATTTGCGCGTTCAGAACTGCGTGATGCTCAAAGGAGCAGCCGGGTTTGCTGAGCAGACCAACGACAATAAGCGGTTTCAGAAGCCGTATGTGGCGGTGCATTCGGACTCAAAGAAACAGTGGATCATTACCGCCTGGGAACCGTGCGATCGAGCGTGGGGGAATCCGCCGTGTCCCTGTCTGCATTCCGATCCCAAGTTTCCTGACTGTGCCCCCGGCCAGACGCAGCGCCTGCACGGCTGGCTGTGGTTCTACGAAGGGACCGACATCGACAGCGAACTTCGGCGACTGGACGGACTGGGCTGGAAGACCGGGGACGCGGAGAAGTAGTCGCCTTTGGAGTGCGGCGATTTCTCACCGCTTTTCGCTGTTCCGGTTGAAGACGTCGAGGCTCGGCGGTTCTCCAAAAAAAGCAACCTGGCTGGGTAACAGGCGTTACTCAGCCAGGTCGAGATGACTACAATCCGAAGGGTATCAACATTAGCCGAGAAGGCTAATTAGCGGGGCGCCCCAGGAGGCGTTCCCCCACCGGGGATTCCGCCGCCAGGAAGGCCACCACCGGGGATTCCTCCCCCTGGAGTTCCGCCGGGCAAACCGCCGCCAGGGATTCCACCACCTGGTGTGCCACCACCCGGCGTACCACCCCCAGGAATTCCTCCGCCGAGCGTTCCACCACCAGGAGTTCCACCGCCTGGCAGTCCCCCACCAGGAACACCTCCACCAGGAGTGCCACCGCCAGGAAGGCCGCCACCTGGAGTTCCACCAGGCAACCCTCCGCCAGGAATTCCACCACCTGGGATTCCGCCGCCAGGAACTCCAGGTGCTCCAGGCGTTCCGCCACCTCCGTTCACAGGGGGAGACGGCGGGGTAATAATAATTCCCCCGTTACCTGGTCCGCCAGGTCCGGCGCCGCCAGGCATTCCTCCACCGGGCATCCCGCCGCCGGGCATTCCACCGATGGGAGGTGCCCCAGGGATCCCCCCAGGCATACCGCCCCCTGGCATACCGCCCCCTGGCATACCGCCACCAGGCAAACCGCCCCCTGGCATTCCACCAATCGGAGGCGCACCTGGAATTCCCCCTGGCATACCGCCGCCAGGCATCCCTCCACCCGGCATTCCACCACCGGGCATGCCACCGATCGGGGGTGCACCGGGCAGTCCGCTCCCTCCACCTGGGAGGCCAGTTCCGCCGCCGGGAAGTCCACCACCCGGCAAGCCACCGCCAGGAAGGCCGCCACCACCGGGCAGTCCACTCCCTCCACCTGGGAGGCCAGTTCCGCCGCCGGGAAGTCCGCCACCGGGCAAGCCACCGCCGGGAAGGCCGCCACCACCGGGCAGTCCGCTCCCTCCACCTG
>JBJXGA010000351.1:0-3148 GCA_046152955.1 Planctomycetales bacterium
CGCCAACCTGCCGCACGGCATCCATTCGGGACTAAGGCGGGACAAATGCTACGGAATGTTCTTCTACTTTCAGGCCCCGCGGATGACGGGCGAGGGGCAGCGGCATTTCTGGCGGTACATCGACGCCAGGACGCATGAGATCGAGGACAACCGGTTCGCCATTGCCCAACGGATTGCCTGCCAGCGGGATGAGCCCCGCTACATCGGCGATCAGGACGTTTTTGCCCTCCAGGAGAGGGTCATTGAGCACATTCTGGCTGTCGAGCGCGAGGCCGAAGCCAGGGCGGCTGCCCCCGCGACGATCGATCCGATTCAGCAAGTCGTCAGCGAGGAGCTGAAGGATGCGCTCCGGCGCCAGTCGGTCGACAGGAACGTCGCGAAGGAGACGATCCGTTTTCTCGGCCAACCGATGGGGCGCGCGCTCCACAACAAACTCAAAGACGCCCACCAGGAGTGGAGCGCCTCACGCGACGACAAAGCGCTGCTGGAAGACGTCTCTGCACTCGCCGGCGAGTTCTCGAAGGAGCGACCAACCACCGAGGCGAAGGGTGCGCTTTGCCGTGACGATCTCACGCTGATCTGCTTCGAGTACGTCACAGGGTGACGCCCAGCCCCGTGCGGGACGACGTTGGAATGGTCCCGAGCCAGGATGCGAATAAAATTTTGAAAAACTGATCGGAGTGAGACTCTTTGATCGACACTCTGAGAACCATCTCGACTTGCAGTCGCCGGTACGGGAGTTTGCCCTGCGTCACTCGGCGTTCTTCAGACTGAAGCTGAGGATTTTGAAGCCCCGTTCGTCCGGTTGCATGTAGCTGCCGCCGGCGGGCATGTATTTCTTCAGCGATTCATAGGAGGGGAGTTTGTCGGCCAACCCTTCCAGGCCGGAATTTCCCATCAGCGGATTGCCGGATGATTTCAAGGCGGCAAACAGCGTTCGGAGCGTCGTGTCCTGGCGGCTGTAGCCGATCGAGGCGGTTTTTTCCGGGAATTTCTGCGCCACGCGGCGGTACACGGGGGATTCCGAGAGCAGTTCGCGCCCCTCTGCCCCGCGCAACAGACGCTCCAGCAAGCGGACGTCGCTGGCAAACACCAATTGGTTCTCGGCAATGGATAGGGCCATGGTCGTGTCCCCTTCCTCCGCAAGGCCATCGTCGGCCACGATCTCATACAACGCCTCTCCGTTGAATTCCCGTTCCTTGATTTCCACGCCGGGAACCTGCGACAGTTTGCGGAGCGAGGCTTTGGCGGCCGCCACGTTTTTGACTTCCGCGGCGACAAGGAACTTCTCGTCATCGTCCGTCGCGTCATCGGACCATTCGCTAATGACATGCACCGTGCCGCTCAACAGATCGATCATGTCCTTCTTCAGGTGCAAAGGACCGGCTTGCCCGCTGGCCGCCAACTGTTCGATCAATCGGGACAGCGCCCCGCGCCCCTGCAATGAATCGACCAGCGATTCGGTCGCCTGATAGGCCTTTGCCAGATTCCAGTTGATTGTGAAATAGCTGGAGGCCTCAGCGGTGACCCACTTGGGAGGCGACTGCGCGGCGGAATCAAACTGAAAAATCGCCGGAACTCCCCGGACGGGAGGTTCGATGTAGACCATCATCTGGCTGACCGTGTCGAACTCGCCCTGTGCCATGTCGTAACTGCCCCCCCACCCCTTGAATTTGTCGGCCCCAATCAGAGGGAGCATCGGCAAGAACATTCCCATCCCCATTCCGCCCTGCCCCTGAGGCTGCATCGACATCGCCGCCCGAATGATCCCCACCGGATCCAGATACCAGGCGACCAGGGGGCCAGACTCCCCGCTCCCCTCGCGGCATTTGTCGGTGACGTAGCGGTAAACGGGGTTTTCCGCCAGGATGTTATCCTGCTTGCCATCCCAGCGATTCAGCACCGATTTCAGGATCGCAGCGCTGCTCCCGGCAGCCAGATAGGTCTCCTTGACGAAGTACGCCGCCACATCGCGCGGCGGCGCGTTGGCATCGTCCGACTCCCGGAAATAGGTGACGATCCTGGTCTCTTCAAACTCCTCTTCGCGGCGCTTCAGGTCCGAGTTTCCCGCGTCTTCTTCCAGGCGGCCCAGCAGTTGGCGGACCTGTTCTTCCTGGGTTCCGAAGTCCAACAGGAGCACCGCGGCCGGCTTGCCGTCAGACTGCATTGCCAGCGCCGCGATCGCTTCCCCTTGTGGGATGTTCGACAAATCTTCCAGCCCCATCCCCACCTGACTCCGCACTCGATCGGAGAACTTGGCCAGTTCGTCAGCGAAATCGCGACGGACGTCGGCCAGCGCCTCGTCCTGATACATCTGCCCCATCAACGTTTTGGGCCACTGGGCGCGGAGATCGGCGACGTTGCGGAACGAGACATACATCACGACGTCGCGCGGCAGCCGACGTTCGCCGGGAACGGTCTCAGCGGCCCGGAGCCCGCTTTCCCACGCCAGCAACATCGACAGTCCCGCCAGCAGTCCCATCAGAGTTCGCATGCGCCGCGCCATGTTCCATTCGCCTTTCCGTCACTGTGTTAAGATGGCCTGCTATCGGGGGAGGCCCGTTCGGAGCCTTTACATACCTGGAGACCATACCCTGACGCAACCGGTTTCGTGTCAGAAAATCCTGTTTTGTTGACCGCAGTTCAGGCGGCAGGCCCGCCGGAGAAGACTGCGGCCCGCGGAAATACAGAGGAAGCTGTCAGGAACTCCCCGCCGGGGCCGGAACCGCCGAAAAGTTCCGCCGCCGGGGGGCTTCCAGATAACGATGCCCGGTGTTGGGGTTGTTCTTGTCGAAGGCGAACGCCTCCCGATTCTCCAGAAAATGCTTGAGGTACGCCACCGGGATGGCAAACCCCAACCCTTCGCTGAACAGCAGTTTCATGTTCGTCACCCCCACCACTTCGCCACGCAGATTGAACAACGGTCCGCCGCTGTTGCCGGGGTTGATTTCGGTTGTTGTCTGGATGAACGTCAGTCCCTGGAAGTTGCGGTTGCGGGTGCTGATAATCCCCTGCGACACAGAGCGTTCCAAGCCGAGCGGGTTGCCGATGGCAAATACCTCGTCTCCTTCCCGCTGATCGTTCGTTCGGGCCAAAAAGACGGGCTGAAACTGGAGATCCTTTTGCAGCGGAATCTGCAGTAACGCCA
>JBJXGA010000368.1:0-7395 GCA_046152955.1 Planctomycetales bacterium
GGCAACGGGATAAACGGCTGCGGCATCTGGGTTGTACTCGACCGATCCAGACGTCGTATTCTCATAACTCCACACGAGTTCCAGGGGGCCACAGCGCACGTCGAAAGAACCATTCTGAACTTTGCCGTCGGTCAGCTTGGCATAGACGCGTCCCTTTCCGGTCTCTTCCACGGCGTCCGATTGGCGTTCCAGATACCTCCATTCGTAGAGAGTTCCGACGACTCCGTTGCCCTGGTCGTTCCCCTTCTCGAACGCGTCGAAAAAACGCACGGCTGCGGCGCCTTCTCGCGATACGATGACAAGCATCGCACCGTGGTAATCGACGTGCATGCGAACGAATTCCGGATCGCGATCTTTGGGATGTGCTTGAGGGACGACGGACAGCAATCCAACGGCACACATCAATCCGACTGCCACCCGAATTCGCCGAGTCATGATGTCATCCCCCGTTCTCGTTGATGGCGCGGCCGCAGGTAGTGAACGACCAGAGCACCGGTCAAATCATACCCGTCTGGAGCGGCTGGAGCCAACCAATTGGCAGTGTGCAACAGGGAAGTCGTTGGATTGGGGACGATCAGATGCTTGGCATCTATGGTTTTTCCCGGCGTTTTTGGGATTTCCTTGATCGGGGACAGGGTGGTGAGCTTCGGCATGCTTTTCAAAAGGGAAGATATTCTATTTTGAGTGGGGTGGCTTGGCCCTGCTGACGGGGTCTTCGCTTGGCCAGCTTGTTGGCGGGCTGGCGGTGACGGATCGTGTTCGTTGAGCTGGCAGCGTCGTGTCTTTGGTGCCGCTCTGACCCGGGCACCTGGCTGACACCCGGCGACTTCGGCAGGGGATTTTGTGGCTGCCTGGAGGCGTTGTTGCGCGCCAACGAAAAGCGGGAAAGATTTCCCGCACTCCAAAGGGGTACTTGGCTGCTGGCAGCATCCACTACGGGGGGGCGGCGGATTCCCTCGCTAACCTTCGCGGCCTGCGGTACAATCTTGTCCAGGACGGCTCTGGGCGGATCTTCCTTTTCGAGGCATTTGGCGCCATGTCGATTTCTACATCTGCGGCCCCCGTGGCCAGGGCGATCCCACCGGAGGTGGCCGCCGACGAGTTGGAGCAGCATCTTCAAGAGGCCCGGCAACGGACGCTGGCGCTGCGGGGCGCGGCTCTGGCGATGTCCGTCGCGACAGGGATTCTGGTCGCGCTGGGGGGGATGGCAGCGGTGGATTATTGGCTGGAACTGGCGGCTGGCTGGCGGCTGGCCTGGCTGGTTGTCGTCGGATTGGCCGGGGCTGCGGCCGCGGTGGTGGGATGGCGGCAGTGGATCGCCCAATACTCGCTGGCCCGCGCGGCGGCGGATGCGGAACGCCGCCAGGGGCGTTTTGGGCAACGGCTGCGGACCACGCTCGATTATCGGTCGCCAGAATCGCAACCGGCCCCGGCCTCTCCCGGTTTGCTGGCGGCACTGCATCGCGAGACGCATCAGGTGTCGGAACAGACCGACTGGAATGACGTGGTGGATGGCCGTCCGACATTCAAGTCGTTTCTGGGGTCGGCGGTCGTGGGGTGCCTTTGGGTTCTGTTGCTGGTCGCTTCCCCCGAATTTCGAACCGCCAGCGGACGGGCCGTGATGATTCCCTGGGAATACACCCGCGTAGACTTTACGCCGCACAGCCAGACGGTCCGCATCGGCGAGTCGGTCCAAATCACGGTCGACATCAGCGGGCGACCGACCGACGACGCGCAGGTTCGCTACCGGTCCGTCGGAAGTGAGGGGGAATGGTCGCTGGCGGAACTGTCTCCGATCGAGGGAAAGGCGACTGAGACTCAAGGAGAACTGTTGGGCTCCTATTCGGCGACTCTGGCCGATCTGACTGAGGACATGGAATTCCAGGTTGTCGCCGGGCCGCGATGGCTTCCCCAGGGAGCGATCCGCGTCTTGCAGCCACTGACGCTCGTGGCCTCTTCGGTGCATGTGACTCCCCCATCCTATACCGGACGACCGGAAGAAACCGTGGAGACGCTCGATGTGCGGGTACTGGAAGGCTCCCGCGTGGACTTGCATCTGGAGCTCAATCGCCCGGCGGCGGAGGTCCGGTTGACCCGGCTGGCGATGGCTGAAGAAGGGGAAAAGGAGACTGCGCTCGACGAGGGGGCCAGATCCGCCGCGACCGGAGAGTCCCCGCTGCGCATTGAGGAGTGCCACGTTCTGGGGACGCTGGCAGACCTCCGCCACAACGTGGCGTTCGAGTTCACCGCGACGGCATCCGATGGAATGTCCCTCGATCCGGTGCGGATCACCGTCCGAGTGCAATTGGACCGCAAGCCGGAGGTGCAGTTGCTTGAGCCACCCGAAGAATTGACCGTCACCCCCACGACGGAAGTCCCGATCGTGGTGGAGGCGCGCGACGACCTCTCGCTGCACTCCGTCGGCATTCTGTACCAGGTGAGCGATGGTACGCCGCAGGTGTTGTGGGAGACCGATGCCGGTGGAACCGCGGAACCATTGACCGGATCGGCACTGCTGTCGTTGGAGGAACATCAGGTCTCGTTTAAGGATGGGATCACGTATTACGCGTTTGCCGAAGATGATTACTTCGGCCAGCGTCGCCGAACGACGACTCCGCTGCGGTTCATCGACATCCGTCCCTACAAATTGTCCTTCCAACTCGTTGAGGGTGGGGGATCGTGCAACGGGAGCTCGGTGACGCTGGAAGAACTGATTTCCCGCCAGCGGCAAGTGTTGAATCAGACGTTCAGCGCTCAGGATCAACCGGCCGATTCCGCCCTCGCTCGGCGTCTGAGGGAGACGCAGTCCGAATTGCTCGACAAGACGCAGGAATTCACCGACGGCCTGACGCGGATCATGGGACCAATGCCATCGCTGAATTCGGCCCTCTCCGCCATGGAGGAAGCGGTTGAATCGCTCGACGTCCCCCAACTGGCCGACGCCCTCGACAGTGAGCAACAGGCCCTGGCCGCGCTCATCCGTGCCCGGGAGAATGTCCGCAAGAAACTCAGCCAGTCTTCCAGTCAGGCGTGCCAGGCGTGCCGCAAATTCGATCGGGATCAGAGGCAGAAGCTGCGGCTGCCGGAAAAGAAGAAGTCCGACCGGGAACAGCAGCTCGCCGACACGCGGAAAAAACTGGAAGAACTCGCACAGCGCGAGCGGAAGTGGTCGCAGCAGGCGCGGCAATCGTGCCCGAACCCCAGTTCCGGCGGAAAGAGCGGCCAGAAGTCACAAGCCTCTGCGGCATCGTCTTCCGCGTCCAGTCCCCAGGAGTCCTCCCCCTCGGAAAAGAGCCCGGAAAAGGACAACAGCACGCCGCAGGAATCGAATTCAGAGTCCGAAACCGAACGCTCACCCTCCGAAAGACAGGAAGCACAATCCCCCTCGCCCGCCGAAGTCGCCCAGGCCCAGCGGCAAATGCGCGAGGAGCTGGCCGAGCTTCGCCGCCGACTCGAACAGTTGGATGGCGCCGGCCAGACGGCTCGCGACCCGGCGGAACGAGCCGATCAGTCGATGCAGGAGGGGTTGAAGGAACTGGAGCAGCAACAGGGAGAGGAAGCGGCGCGGCAGGGAGTCCGATCGGCGGAACAGTTGGAGCAGCTTGCCGATCACCTGGCCGCGATGAATGCCCGCGACTTTGGCCAGCGACTCGACCAGGCGCAGAAAGCGGCTCGCCAGTTGGCACAAAAGGAAGGAGCGCTCGCCGCAAAGCTGGGTGAGTCGGAGCAAACCGCTCCGGGGGATTCTTCCCGTTCCGCCGCAACTCCCACGCAGGAACCGGCTGAGCGCCCCGGAACGGCCGGACACCGACTGGCTGAAGAACAGCGGGACTTGGCGGCCCAGGCGCAGATGCTGGCGGAATGGCTGGAACGGCTCCGCCGCGACGCGGCCCAGGAAACCGGCAGCGTCCGCCGCAAGCTGGAGGCGGCCCACAGCGAGAATCCCCCGCGCGACATCGCGGCAGGGATGCAACAGGCGGCCAAGGCGTTGCAGGAGGACCGGTCGGCACAGGCCGCGCGCGACGTCGCGCAGGCCCGCACGCGACTGGACGAACTCAGCCAGGCGCTGGGAGCGGTCCATGCCGACTATAACCAGCCCAAGTTGCAGGAACTGCTGGCGCTGGAGGAACAATTGGCGCAACTGGCGCGGCAACTCCAGCGAGCCCGTGAGGGAGCGTCCGAAGGGAACGCGGCGGCGGCCCGCAGCAAGTGGTCCGAATTGGAACTGAAGCTCGAAGCCCTGGCGGCGCAGGATCGGCGGCTGGCCGAGGCGCTTCAACAACTAAGACAAGGGGGTGCCAAACCCAAGCCCGGATCAAGACTCACTCCCGTCGAGCATGGCGCCCGCGAGGGTGAGGAAATGCCGGAGGGGCATTACGCCTGGATGGAATTGCCCGACTCCAACCCCCTGCGACCGGTGCTCAAGGTGCTCCAGGCGCAGATTCAGGAAGCGCTCCTGGCCGGCGGACTAATGGATGCCGATGCTCCCATTCCCCCAGCCTACAGAGAACTGGTCGAGAAGTATTATCGCGCGCTGTCGGATGATCTGCGATGAGGATCACTCGCGGGATCTCCTTTGAGGGGCCAGGCCGCAAGCCGAGGCCTGGCGGTCTGTTTCACTGACTCTACACCAACGCGACAGCGAGATTCATGTTCGAGTGGTCGAGGCCGTATTCGGGAGGGTTGTATCTGGCCCTGGCCGCCGGGATGGTGGTTCTGATCGTCGCGGCCCGGCGAACCGCCATTTCCAATCGACTGCGGAGCTGGCTGATCCTGGTTCCCCGGATCGGCGTGCTGTCGGCGTTGCTGTTCGTGTTGCTCAACCCGGTGTGGCGGAAGGAACATCGCCTTCCCCCCCGTCCCGCGGAAGTCAGCTTTCTGGTGGATGCCTCGCGGAGCATGGCGCTGGAGCATCCCCTGAGCCGCGCGCTGCAGGTGCAACAGGCGATGCAGGCCGCCGAGGGGCGCCTCCCCGCGGAGGGGCGGCCCCACGTGCAGCTCTATCGGTTTGGGCAACTGTTGTCTTCCGCTGCGGACCTGACGCGGCTCACTCCCAGCGATGACGCCACGCGAATGTCGCAAGCGCTGGAGCAGTTGCCCGGCCGCTTTCCGCGCGATCCCCCCCAGGGGGTGGTTTTGTTTTCCGATGGGGCGGCGGATGATCCCGAGCGGCTCTCCGATGTGGCCGCCGATTACCGCCGCATGCGGGTTCCGATTCATGTCTATCCGGTGGGAAGCGGCCAGATTCGCGGGGACGTGGGGATCGACGAACTGGTGGTTCCGTCGCGCGCCGAAGCCGGGACCAAAGTGTTGTTGCATGGGGTCGTGCGCGGTTCGGGATATTCCGGAGAGCGCGTGGTGCTGGAGGTCAAAGCCGCCGCGCGACCGCAGCTCGCGGCCCTGGCTTCGCTCCCGGTGACGCTGGAAGAGACGCCGCAGCCGTTTGAAATGGTGGTGGAGGCCAATCCGGACTATGGCGATCTGGTTCTGGAGGCGCCGGTCCTGCCGGGAGAAGTGACTGATCAGAACAACCGTGTTCCCTTTCAGCTTGCCACGGCGCGCCGCAAACTGAAGGTGATCTACATGGAAGGGACCGGGGGAGACGAATACCGCTGGGTGCGCGACGCGCTGCAGGAAGATCAGGATCTGGAGTGCCTGGCGATGGTCGCCGACCAGCAATACGTGCAGCGGCCGCGACTGGTCCGGGTCGGAGACGCCCTGCGCGGCTTCCCGGCGACCCGCGAGGAACTGCTGCAATACGACTGCGTCATTTGCAGCGACATTTCACTGGGGGCGTTTACCCGCGAGCAACTCGATTGGGTGGTGGAGCTGGTTGCCAGCCGCGGGGGGGGATTCGCCATGGTGGGGGGGATCACCAGTTTTGGCGCCGGAAAATGGGATCAGACCGCCTGGGATCAGCTCATCCCGATCGACATGACGGGCGGAGCCCTCGGTCAGGGATGGCTCTACCATCAGTTTCAGGTCAAAGTTCCGGAAGAGGCGCTACAGCATCCAATCTGGAGAATCCTGGACGATCCCCAGCAAAATCGCCGCGTCATCGCCGCGATGCCCCCCTTTCTGGGTACCAATTACATGCAGCGGCTGAAGCCCGCCGCGACGGCGCTGGCCTTTTCAGCGACTCCCATTCCGCAGGTGGGGATCATGCCGGTTTTCGCCGCGCAGCCTTACGGCAAAGGGCGGACGTTCGCCTTCGCCCCCGACACGACGGCTGACTGGGGGCGGTACTTCGAATCGCAATGGGGGGAAGGGGACAATCGGTATTTTCGTCGGTTCTGGCGGAATATCGTGCGCTGGCTGTCGGAGAACTCGACGGCGGGGAACAAGCGGCTGCGCGTGGAAACCGATCGCGTGATTTATCGAGCCGGTCAGCCGCTCGTCTTGACCGCCTGGGCCTATGACGAACAGCTCCAGGAGACGGTGAATTACCAGCTCGCGGCGCATGTCAAATCAGGTGCTGAGACGACCGCGGCAGGAGGGCAATCCTTGACGCCGGAGAGTTCCGGAAAGTCCTACCGGCTGGAAATGGAGACAACGGCGCTGGCCTTGCCTTTGGAGCGTCTGGAAGGGGATTCCGCAGTGCGTCCCTCGCGCGAGATCGAAGTCGTCGCGACGCATCAGGGAAAAGAAATCGCCCGCGCGTCGGTCAAGGTACAAATTCTTCCCGACCTGCATGAGCTGCTGGATCCACGTCCGCGGCATGAGTTGCTGGAACAACTGGCGCGCGAGACCGACGGCAAACTGCTCCGAACTCCCCAGGAGCTGTCCGCGCTGCTGGAAGGGATGCCGGCGACGGCGGGGGATTCCCTCGTCTCGCGCCAGCCGCTGTGGGACAGTCCGCTCCTGTGGCTGGGAATCCTCGCGCTCTTGGCGATCGAATGGTCATTGCGCCGGCGGGCAGGGTATGGGTGATGCCACCACTGCGCTGATCAGAAGTCTTGGATCTGTTCGTTGCCGTCGATCGTGTAGAGTCCCTGCAATATCGTCGGACTGATAGAAGTTGAAATGAACCGCACCGACCCGTCTAACATCAGTGCATTGAATCCGCCGACATGGTGGCTGCCAAATCCCGCCGGGTCGCCAAGCATCGAATGGATCGTAATGTCGACATCTTCCGGCTTCATCCAGGGAATCCTGGCGCCGGTCGTCACCTCGGCCACCGACAGCGTGTTACTGGCCCCATCGGTGATGTCCGCGAACGAAGTCCCGTTTGTGCCACGGAAGACCGAATTGGGTCCGAAGACCCCCGCAAAGGCGGTCACCGTATCGCCCGGCTGTCCGTGCGTCGGACAGCGAAACACCTGCGGCATCAGCGGCAGCAGTTGGCTGTTGTTGGGACCATCCCACGGTTCGTCGAACCGGTAGCGTTGATACAAT
>JBJXGA010000175.1:0-7905 GCA_046152955.1 Planctomycetales bacterium
AGACCGCTTTTCCGCGAGCCCGGTCCCCATCCAGCGCCAGTGCCGACTGGTACTTCTCCAGCACCTGGCGGCGATCCGGATTGTTCGAACCGGCAAACAGTTGTTCCGCCTGTTCGCGAACCGTCCGTTGGCGATGCGTCAGCAGCCGTTGTCGAAAGGTGGCGTCGATGTCGCTGGGGGGAATCCGCCCGGCGGCCAGTTCTCCCAACAACGGAGTTGTCCCGTCATTCCGCCCCAGCACCAATTCGAGAATCTGGCGTTTGAACGTCGGTGAATAGCCAGCCCAACCGGCCAGTAGTTTGTCGATCGCCTGCGGACCGGCGATGCGAGCCAGCGCATTCGCGGCGGCGTATTGCGTCGGGGCCGAGTGCCGCGGCGTCAGGAGCGCTGCCAGGACCGGCAGATCAGACTCGGCCTGTTTCGCATCGCGTCCGAGAATTGGAATCGCCGCGGCCAGCAGTTCTTCCGGAGACTGCTCATCGACCGCAATCCGCCGCGCTTCCTCCAGCACGCGCTCCAGCGAAAGTGGGATCGCGGGCCTGGTCGATCCATCCGCCCCCTTGCTCCGGCGTTCGAGCGCATCCAGCACCCCCGCCAGCCCCTTCCATTGCCAGGGGGCCAGGCGCTTGGGAGAGTCTCCCGCAACCCGTTCCAGAATCTGCGGCAATGTGGCGGCATCCGCCAGCGACGCCGCAACCGACAGCAACTGCTGCTGCAACGCTTCCGACGGTCGGCCATCGGCTGCACCGGCAAGCACGCGCGTCACCACCTCGGCGACGTTGTCGGTCCGCAGACTGCTCAGGACCGCCGCCTCCAGGTACAGATCAGGTTCCCGCAATGCCAATTGCGCCAGCCCTTGCGCGGCGGCAGGATCATGCCATTCCCCGAGCGTACAGGCGAGTTGCAGCCGCACCTGCGGGTCGTCATCGGCCGTTAGTGCGAGCAGCCCCTTTCCCAACTCCGGACTGATCGGCAGCAGCTTCTCCGCGATCCGCACGGCATGCCGGCGCACTCCGGGATGAGAATCGCGCAACGCGGCGGCCACTGTCGGGCTGCGGATTTGCTGCAAACTCTCAAGGACGCACAAGGCGTGGAGCCGCGCGCCAGGCAGAGGACTGCGCGCCGCCAACTTCTCCAGCGCCGGGGCGGCACCGGTTTCCTTTCGCCAGATCAATAGTTGCGACGCCATGTCCCGCTGCCAGCCATTGTCGCTTTCCAGGGCGGCCACCAGTTCGGTGGGGCTCTGGCGATCCAATCTGGGCCAGGGGCGGCCCTGCGATCCGGACGGAAGCACGCGATACAGTCGCCCCCGGTCGAAGCCGGCGCGAACATCCAGACGCGCCACCTCTTCCGCAGGGATCCACCGCGGGTGCTCAATCACTTGCCGGTACATGTCCACGACCCACAAGCCCCCATCCGGGCCGGTCCGAACCTGAACCGGTCGAAACCAGTTGTCGGTCGACGCCAGGAATTCCCGTTCGAGTTCCTCTGCGGCGCGGAGGCCGGTGAAGGTCATCCCCTGTCCGTGCAAGCGCCGGCGATGCACCAGGAGATTGACCGGCTCGCAGGTGAAGGCATTCCCCGCGTAATCCGGTCCCAGCAACGTGTCCCGATAAATCCCCAGGCCGCACGCCGCCGTCGGCCTCCCCGAAGGGCCGGACAATTTGAATGTCTGCACGTCAGGCTTGGCGGGAAACAACCGCTGCGGGTCGTTCCCCCCCGGCACCAGCACTCCGCTCGGTGGCGAGGCGACGGCGGAATTCCGCCGAAGATAGTGGTCTGCCAGCGGATAATGTAGGCAGAGGGTGCTGTTGGCGCAGCCAAACCAATTTCCCCAATCGTCCCGCACCCGCCCCTGCTGCGTCCGTCCGGTAGCCGGTTCGATCTCACCCGTGTCGGGACGGATCCGAAAATCGCGATCCCCCAGCGGATACGGTTCCTCGCCGCTGAACCGCGAAATTCTTCCGCCAAACAGCCCGCACGAGCCATACACCCAGCCATCCAGTCCATACTCCAGACTGTTGACTCGTCCTTGGTAATTCTCAGTGCCGAATCCGCTATAGAGCTTCTTGACGACGTCGGCGCGGCCATCCCCGTCGGTGTCTTCGGCGTACAAGATGTCGGGAGCGGCACACACCAGCACTCCCTGACGCCATACCGTGACCCCCGTCGGAAAGGGAATCCCCTCCAGAAAAACGGTCGCTCGATCGAAGCGTCCGTCATCGGTGGACGATGTGAGCAACCGGACCCGCCCCCCCGGCTGGTAGTTTCCATCCAGACCCTGCGGGTAATCATACATCTCGGCGACCCACAGCTTGCCATCCGGTCCGAAGTCGATCGCCACCGGAGAGGCGACCAGCGGTTCCGCGGCCATCAACTGCACCGTCAAACCGGGGCCAGTCCTGAGCGTGGCCAGTGAATCCTGAGGCGAGAGGGGTTCAGGGCCGTGCGCTTGTTCCCGCTTCTCCCCGGCAGGCCGGGCAAACGTCTCGCCGATCTGTTTGTGGACGACGTTGATGATCGGCTGTTCCAGTCCCGGAGCAAACGCCGCGGGCTTGTCGTAGTAGGTCATCGCGTCGGCCCCCTCGTAACCCCCTTCGCGCAGAATCCGCTCGCTGGGGATATAGCAGGGAGCGTCGTTGGCATACGCATTGATCCACAATCGCTTCCCGTCGAGTTCCTTTTTCAGCCGCAAAGCGTAGTCGACGACCACCTCCCCCGGCAAAAAGACTATGGCGAGCGAGTCGCCAAACGACCAACTCTGAATCGGGTAGCTGATTTTGGTCAGCAGCGGTTCTCCCCGGTCCAGCCGTTCAAGCTGCACGCGCGCGTGGTAGCCCACATAATCGGCCTTCTTCCCGCGCTCTTCGAACTCCGCACGGGTCGGGTGCTTGTTCAGCGCCAGATCGATCCGTTCCATGTTTGTCACCAGCGGACCGGAGACCGCCCGCAAAGTCCCCTGGAGCAACCGGTCCACTTCGCTGGCGATCTCGACTCCCTGCTGCGACGCCACCTCCGCTTTGTCGCCGGTCACTCCGGAGCTGGGGTTGGAATCGGCGCCGCATCCTACGGAGATCAGTGCCGTGGCCCCCGGATGCATCCGTTCGAGGTGTTCCTGCGCATACCCCGGCCAGTCGCCGCTGATCCGGTTGTCGGACAGCGTCACCGCATGGCAGGCATAATTGACGTACAGAGCGCGGACTTTGCCTTCCGAGGTGCGAACCACCAAGAGCGGCAGGTCATGATCGACCGGCCCTCCCTTTGTGCGGCGATTGATGGCGAAGCCCGCGCGGCCGATTCCCCATTCTAACCGCGCCGGCTGCCGATCCGCGAGCGCCGCCACTGCGACCTGTTCCAGGCGGTCGAGCAATTCGTGGGTGTAGCGGTCGATGTGTGCTTGGTGATCGGGTGGAATCGGAACGCTGAAGAGAGTCGGCACGACGCCGGTCAGCATCGGCGCGGTGTGCGTATGCGTGGCGGTCACGGCCAATCGCTCAGGCGCGATCCGTGCCCGCTTTTGCAGACGCTGCGCCAGCGCTCGCGTCACGTCATCCGAAATTCCCAGATTGTCGATCGTGATCAGGATCGCCGGTTGCTCGTCGTCGGCGCCAATGGCCAGCGCTTTGGCCCACAAGGCTTGTCGGACTCCCTCTGACTCCTGGCGGCGAAACCCAAATCCACTCAGCCGCACCGGATAGTCCGGGGTGATCTCCAGCCGCGCCACCCCCACGGCGTATTCCGGGGGGGCCGCCGGAGCCTGAGTTGCAGCGATGCTCCATAGCCACGCCACAACCAGCATGAGGCGCGTCAGCGGGAAAATACGGCATTCCGCCGGAAGGGATGGCCTCGATGACGGGTCCAGGGAAACACGCATGACAGACAACTCCAGGAACTAACTGGTCGGGCTTCGAGCCGCGGCGAAGTAACGCCTCCACGGTCCGCCGGGCGCCGTTTGTTGTATCATGCCGGACCGCATTCCGGCTACAATCGGCCCCCGCGCGGAAAGTCGTTGATCCCAGACCTGATTCCAGGTGACGAGTCATGTTCCTCCGATTGATGTTGGCCTTCGTTCCGATCTGCATCGGGCTGGCCTGGTTCAAGGCGTCTCCACTCCTGGTCTTCGTCACGGCGGCGCTGGCGATCGTTCCGCTGGCCAACCAGCTCGCTCAGGCCACCGAGCGGGTGGCGGGATATCTGGGAGACACCGTGGGAGGCTTGCTCAACGCCTCGCTGGGAAACGCCCCGGAGGTAATCATTGGTGCCTTCGCCTTAAAGAATGGACTCCCCAACGTGGTGAAGGGGTCGATCACCGGTTCGATCCTCATGAATCTGCTCATCGCGCCGGGCCTGGCGATGATCCTGGGCGGCTGGCGTCGCGAGAAACAGAAATTCAACCGCACCGCCACGCGGACTGCGATCCTGCTGCTGATGCTGGCGGCCATCGGCTTGATCATCCCCTCGGTCTTTCAATTCAGCAACGCCGAAGTCGAAGTGGAGTTGAGCCGCGAAATTGCCATCGTCCTGTTCATCCTTTACGCCCTGAGTCTGGTGTTTACGCTGTTCACGCATCGGCACTTGTTCGCAGAAGCGCAGGTTCTCCAGGAAGAGCAGAAAGAACAGGGGCTTGGGGACCGACCGCGAGCAGGATTGTGGGTCTCCCTGGGACTCTTGGCGGCGATCGCCGTCGTCCTGGCCGTGGTCAGCGAAGTGCTCACCGACGCGCTCGACCCGGCGACCAAGGCCCTGGGCCTGAGCGAGGTGTTCGCCGGGGTGATCGTCGTCGGCGTGCTGGGAAACATCGCGGAACTGTTCGCCGCCATCCGCTTCGCCCGCTCCGACAAGATGGACCTGGCGATGGCCTCGACTCTGGGGGCCTCGACGCAGGTGGCGCTGGTGGTGGCCCCGGCGCTCCTGTTCATCAGCTACGCCTTCCGGAATCCCATGGATTTGGAGTTCACGCTGTTTGAGGTGGTGGCCATCACGCTCACGATCTTTGTCGTCGGCAACGTGACCCGCGATGGGGAATCCAATTGGTTCGAAGGGACCGTGCTGGTGGCGCTGTATGCGCTGTTTGCCCTGGGATTTTATTTCATGCCGGGGGGGTAGCGCGGCACTCTCCGAGTGGCGCTCTCCCCCGTGCTCCCTGGAAACCGCAGCCCCGGACCATTATCATCCCCCCGCCCGGTTCAAGCGGGGGGGCGAACGCCTGCCTCCAGGCACCGATTGTCACCAGTTTTTGAACGATCTGACCCATGAAAATTCACGAGTACCAGGGGAAACAACTTCTTGCCGCTGCTGGGGTTTTGGTTCCCCGCGGGGTTGTCGCCCGCACCCCGGACGAAGCCGCTGCCGCATTCACCCAGCTCGGCGGACCGCTGGCCGTTGTCAAATCGCAGATTCACGTCGGCGGACGGGGCAAAGGGACGTTTAAGGAACAGCCGCAGCAGCGGGGAGTGGTGCTGGTGAAGTCGGCTGAGGAAGCGCGGGAGAACGCCGCGCGGATGCTGGGAAACACGCTGGTGACCAAGCAGACCGGCTCCGAAGGAAAACAGGTGGGGGTGGTGTTTGTGGAGGCGGGACTCGACATCGCCCGCGAACTGTACCTGGGGATCGTTGTCGATCGTGAAGCGGGGGGGCCGGTGCTGATCATGTCGTCGGAAGGGGGGATGGAGATCGAAGAGGTCGCCGCCCACACTCCCGAGAAAATCCTCCGTGAGCCATTCGATTGCGACTACGGGCTGTTTCCTTACCAGGCCCGCAATCTGGCGTTCCAACTGGGGCTCGAAGGGCCGGCCCTGAAATCGGCAGAGAGCTTTTTGAAGAAACTGTGCCGGTTCTTTCTCGATTCCGATTCGAGCATGACCGAAATCAATCCGCTGGTCGTCACCAAACAGGGAGAAATGATCGCCCTCGATGCCAAGATCTCGTTTGACGACAACGCCATGTTCCGCCACGAAAGCTTCAAAGCGCTGCGAGATTTGAGCGAAGAAAACGCGATGGAAGTCCGCGCCGGCGAAACGGGGTTGAGCTTCGTCAAGCTGGAAGGGAATATCGGCTGTCTCGTCAACGGCGCCGGACTGGCCATGAGTACCATGGACCTGATCAAGCTGCATGGAGGCGAACCAGCCAATTTCCTTGATGTCGGTGGAGGAGCCAACGCCGACCAGGTCACCGAGGCCTTTCGCATTCTCCTGTCGGACAAGAACGTCAAGGGGGTGCTCGTCAACATCTTTGGTGGCATCATGAAGTGCGACACGATCGTCGAAGCGCTCCTCACCGCCTATGAAAAAGTCGGTTTCACCGTCCCGCTCGTGGTGCGACTGGAAGGGACCAATGTCGAACTGGCCCGCGACATGCTTGCCAAAAGCGGCCGCAACATCATCAGCGCCAACGGCCTCACCGACGCCGCCAAAAAAATCGTCGCGGCCATCAAGGCGTAGTCCTGAGCCTCTAATCCCTAATCCCTAGCGCCTAACCCCTAGCCCCTCCCCCCCCACATGAGCATTCTGGTCAATCAAGACACCCGCGTTATCTGCCAGGGCATTACCGGAAAGGCCGGCCTGTTCCACAGTCAAAAATGCCGTGAATACGGCACCAAAATGGTCGGAGGGGTGACCCCCGGCAAAGGGGGAACGCAGATCGACGGTTTCCCTGTTTTCAACACCGTCGCCGAAGCGGTGGCCAAGACTGGCGCTAATGCCACAATGATTTTCGTTCCACCGCCGTTCGCCGGGGATGCCATTCTGGAGGCTGAAGCGGCGGGAATCGAGGTCATCATCGCCATCACCGAAGGGACGCCGGTCCTGGATATGGTCCGTGTCCACAAACGGATTCAGCACAGCAAGAGCCGACTGGTCGGTCCCAACTGTCCAGGGGTGATCACCCCTGGCGAGTGCAAGATCGGCATCATGCCCGGCTACATTCACAAGCCGGGGAATGTCGGTCTGATGAGCCGCAGCGGCACGCTCACCTATGAAGCGGTCTGGCAATTGACCAACCTGGGCCTGGGACAGTCAACGTGCGTCGGCCTGGGGGGAGACCCGATCGTCGGCACCAGTTTCATCGACTGCCTGCGGATGTTTGAAGCCGATCCCAAAACCGAAGCGATCCTGATGATGGGAGAAATCGGAGGGAATGCCGAAGAACTCGCCGCGGCCTATGTCCGGGAGCATGTCACCAAACCGGTGGCCGCGTTCATCGCCGGCCGAACCGCCCCGCCGGGCAAACGCATGGGACACGCCGGCGCAATCATCTCCGGCGGAAGCGGCACCGCCACCGACAAAGTGGCCGCCCTGGAAGCGGCCGGTGTCGTCGTCGCCGAAAGCCCCGCCGACATGGGAACTGCGATGCAGCGCGCGATCGCCGCGAAGCGCCGTGCGTGAGGGTTGGGGGTGGGGCGTTGGGGGATAGTGGATGGGAGATGGGGATCGGGGTTGGTGAGTCGCGGTTCTCCCCATTTTGCACTTTTCATT
The DNA here is from genome assembly GCA_046152955.1 of Planctomycetales bacterium. GTDB lineage: Bacteria > Planctomycetota > Planctomycetia > Planctomycetales > Planctomycetaceae > SIAF01. The sequence goes on from JBJXGA010000175.1 coordinate 7,473, forward strand.
TGTCACCTTGCATTTCTATTTTTTTCTCGCCTTCGTTCCCCCACCCAGGTTCCTCCAGGAATTCCGCATCGACCGGTGATTCGCGTGCGTAAAGCGTCCTGACTTGATGAGTTAGGGCGGTCCCTTCGTGTCGAGCAAATTCGCATTCGTGTTTTTGAGCGTTTTGGTGTTGACTTCTGATATATTATATGATATCAGAAGTCAATGGTGTCAGACCCCGCACCCCGCAGTCATCGCCCGCCGGCCGAACGGGACGCCCGCTCCCGGCTCGTGAAACGCTGCGCGGACGCGCCGCTGCTGCGTGGCAGCCTGGTCACCATGCGCCGTGTGTGTGGCAAGCCGGGCTGCCGGTGCATCGAAGGCCAGAAGCATGTTTCGCTGTACTTGGCGATTCGGCTCGGCAAGAAGCGGAAGTTGATCTATGTCCCCAGTG
>JBJXGA010000176.1:0-25039 GCA_046152955.1 Planctomycetales bacterium
CCCGGCCCCACGTCGTCCATCAGGATGATGAGGACATTGGGGGCGCCATCAACCAGTCGTTTCGGGTCGACGCGCTTCTTGTAGATCAAATCCTTAATCGTCAGCCCCGCCGTGGAGGCCGACGGCGTGGGGGGAAAGGGAAGGATGGAACCGTCCACGACGCGGGCCGGCGTGTCGGATCCGTTCGCTGTCTTGTCTTGGGCGAACGTCTCGGACAGTCGGCCCGACGCGACCAGCCACCCAAACAATCCGCCGATGGACATCACCAGCGCCCCAACGGGCATTAATCGTTTCATGTAGTCACTCCTGGTTGAACTCACCTCAACTCAACAAAAACGTTCTCGATCTTGCCGTCGAATGGAAATGGCGCCCGTTCGTAATAATCGAGCGATACGGGCGAGCCGAGGTCGGTCCCCACGTCGAGCGTCTCGCTCGCGGTGAAGGCGCCCGGTACGGTCCGCTGCACCGTCGTCTTAGCCACTTCATTGCCATCCACCTTCAGCACCACGTCGGCCGGGGCGCCGGGCCTGGCGATCGTTTCATCGACCTCGATCCGGTGCTTGCCGGGCGCGATCGTCTCGGCGCTTGTGGCGGTGGTCCGTTCGATGATCAGCATGTTGTATTCGTAGATGAGTCTCCCCTTGTCCATGTATAGGGTCACGCCGCCGCTCGAACCACCCAGGGCGTAAAGCACCCCCGACGCTTCCTCGCCGACTTCGAGGTCGATCGTGACGTGATTGCTTCGCTTGCCCAGGCCCGGAGCGGTGAACTCCGGCATGCGCGTGGTCGTCGCGTCGAACCGCCACGAACGATACGGACTGGCGATCATGTCTTCCGGATGAAACCGGGTCCACAGCCCGCCGCCGATGGGAAGCGCTTTGTTCACACGCGCCTCGGCGAGGAACAGCTCCTTCAATTTGGCCAGCCGTTCGGGTTCCTTCGCGGCGCGGTCCTCGGCCTGAGAGAAATCTTTCGTCACGTCGTACAATTCCCAGACATCCTGGTTCGCGTCCCAGCCTTTCAGTCTGGCCGCGGTGCTCGGCGTGTCCCACGGGACGAACGGGCCGAACGTGCAGGCGAACCAGCCGTCGTGATAGACCCCCCGACTGGCGTTATTCTCGAAGTACTGCGTCTTCTTCCGGCCAGGCGCTTTCGCATCGGCAAAGCTGTAAGCCATGCTCACGCCGTCGATCGGATCCTGTTTGAATCCATCAACTTCCACAGGTGGCTGGATGCCGATCACCTCGTACAGCGTCGGAGCAATGTCGTTGACGTGGTGGAACTGCGACCGCGGCGTCTTGTCGGCCCTGATCCCTTTCGGCCACGAGACGACGAGAGGGTTGCGGGTTCCGCCGAAGTGCGCCGCCACCAGCTTCGTGGATTTGAACGGCGTGCTGCCGGCCCACGCCCCGCCGGCGTGGTACATGTTGTCGGTTTTGGGAGAGCCCAGGGCTGGAAGCCCGCCGACCTTGCTCAGAGCTTCGAGTTGCTGCTGAACCGTGTTCGGGATGTTGTTCTGGGCGAGCAGTTCGCTGATGCTCCCTTTTTGGCCTTCAGCGCTCGAACCGTTATCGCCCCAGATGTAGAGGATGATCGTGTTGTCACGAAGGCCGAGATGCTCCATCCCGTCGACCAGCTTGCCGACCTGCGCATCCGTGTGTTCGACGAAACCGGCGAAGACCTCCATGAGCCGACGTTGAAACGGACGTTCCGCTTCAGGGATGCTGTCCCACGAGGCCATCGTCTCGTCCCGGGAGGTCAACTTCGTGTCGGCTGGAATCCAGCCGAGCTTCTTTTGCCGGGCGAAGACCCGTTCGCGGTACTTGTCCCAGCCGTCGTCGAACTTGCCTTTGTACTTGTCGGCCCATTCCGGGAAAACATGGTGCGGGCCGTGGGCTCCGCCCGGCGCCCAGTACATCAAAAACGGCTTGTCGGGGGAGAAAGCCTGGTGCCGCTTTAGCCAGGCGATCCCCTTGTCGGCCATGTCTTCAGTCAGGTGGTATTTTTCGTCGTGCGGCGGCTCGATCGGGTTCAGGTTCTCATACAGACGAGGTTCCCATTGCGAGGTTTCGCCAGCAAGAAAACCGTAGAAGTAGTCAAACCCGTGGGCGGTGGGCCAGCGATCGAACGGACCCATTGTGGTGGTTTGGTTGGCTGGCGTGTTGTGCCACTTCCCGAACGCCGACGACTTGTATCCGTAATGATGCAACGTCTCGGCGATCGTGGCGGAAGTCTTGGGGATGATGCCGGTATAGCCGTCGAAGTCCGACGCCCGCTCGGCGATCGTGCCGTTGCCCACGCGGTGGTGGTTCCGACCGGTCAGCAGCGCCGCACGGGTTGGGGAGCAGATCGACGTGGTGTGAAACGCATTGTAACACAGGCCGGTGTCGCGCAGTTTTGTGAGTGTCGGCGTGTGAACTTCGCCGCCGAACGTATCCGGGACGCCGAAGCCCACGTCGTCGATCAGCACGATGAGCACGTTGGGAGCGCCCGGTTTGAGTCGCTGTGGCTCCTTCCGCCAGGTCATCTTCGATTCCTGAATCGTGGGCGCGGCCACGCTCGCCGAAGGGGTCGGCGGAAACGGCAGCACCGCGCCATCGGACTTCGCTACGGCTGGTTTCCCCTGGGCGAACAGGGGCAACGGATCAGAGGCGGCCACCAGCCAGCCGAGCAGGGCGGCGAGGGCCACGACGGCCATCGCGGGGATCAAAGAGTTCTTCATTCGAGCGGATCCTGTTAGAATCGCCCCCAGGTTCCAAACGACCATGCGCGATTCTGCGACACTCGCCGTCTGACGGCGAGTGTCGCATGTGGCACCGAGCAGTTACCTTGGACAATGCGGTTACAGACATTCTCGAGGAGTTCTAAGGTCTGTACGCTTTGATGGTTGCGAGCGACATTTGCCTAGGGGTCTAAGCCACGCCCACAGCGCTGTGGAGCTTTCGCACCACACTGTCGTCCAACCTCAACTTGCGGGCAAGCTCCGCGAGGTAGTTCTTTTCATCCGCGGTGTCCAGATCGATCGCCATCAATGAGGCCGCATAGACTTGTGCGGCAACCTGCGGACTGGTTACCGCGCGAACGATGCCGTCGGTATCCAAAGGCTTGCGGAGTTCGGCGTCAAGTAGTTCATCAGCCTCGGTGGCAAAGCCGTCTTTCTTGGCATTTCCCACAATCCGCTGAATTTCCTTTTCGTCGACGCGACCATCCGCCTTAGCGGCGTTGACCATGGCTTTGATCATCAGCGCTGCGACTGACAGGAGTTGCACTTCTTCTTGCGGATTCTCGGGTAGTCGAAGCCCGGCGGCGAGCCGGGTCGAGGAATCAAGCTTCAGGCTGTCCTTCGATTCACTGCCGGAACCGCGGAGCGCCTTTAACGCCAGTGAGCCCAGGATCGCGAGGGCTCCGCCCCCTGCTGCACCCTTCATCGACTTGGAGCCGCCACCAAGGATGGCACCGGCAATCGCGCCCAGTGCACCGGTCTTCAGTCCGCTCGCCCCCCCCAGGAGCGAACCGAAGAGTTCTCCCAACCCTCCGCTCGCACCACCGGCTGGCGTCCGGGAAGCCTCCGCGCCACGCGGTGCCGGGGCTTTTCCAGCCCCGGTCAGGCTGCCAAGGATCTCGTCGAGGAATCCACCCTGGCCCCCGAGGCCTTGCTCACCCAGCGAGTGCTCCAGACGCCCGGTGGTCGATTTTTTCATCCCATTCTGCAACAGTGAATCCAGAAGATCTACCGCACTCGCCATAATGTACTCCTTGCGATTGTTGATGTGAGAAATAAAACGCAGTGGAATCGATTGAATCCATTCGCCTGGGCTGGTCGGATCAGCTCGCTGCTACAGGAGGGTGCTTCCAGCACCAACCCTTCGAGTATCGTTTCACGTCAATTCCTCGACGTCCACGGGCTGGAAGGCTACTTGCCGAGGTTGACGTCGAGATTGGATTTCTTGCCGGTAGTCGGGTCGACAACCGTTAACTTGAGAGTGCTGCCGCTTTTGCGGACGGCGTCGTTGAGCTCGTTGGGGTGCAGCACCGGTTTCCCGTTGGCGGCCAGGATCATCACCCCAGGACGCATTCCCGCCCGCGCGGCGGCGCTCCCCGTCTCGACCTCGGTGACCTTCACGGCAAAGTCGTCTTCGTGGAACGCGAGCTCAGTGACCGCTCCCAGCTTGCCGGCCGTGACGCCGACCGGCGCCTCCACATCGGCGGGCGCGGGGGATCTCGTCACTCCCAGAATGACGGCGACCTCGGTGTCACGGCCAGTCCGCGAATCGCGCACAGTCAGTTTCAGTGTCGCACCACTCTTCCGTAAAGCCCCCAGCAATTGTTCGGGGCCTGTGATTGGCGCCCCGTTGGCGGCAACCACGATGTCCCCCTGCTCAATCCCCGCTTTGGCTGCTGGGCCGGCCGGATCGACGCGGGTAATCTTCAGCGCGCTGCGCGAGCCCAGAGTGACCGGCTCGGCTGAAATCCCCAGTGAGACCCGCGCTGGTTGCGGCGGGGCCGTCGACGGCGCTCCAGTCTCGCCGCCAACTCCCGGCTGCTGGGTGGGATCGATTTCGACTTGTGCACCCCGGCCGGTATTCACGTCGACCACGACCAAAGTGAATTTCTTCCCTTTGAAAGCCAGCATTTCGAGTTGATCGGCATCTACGAGTGCGGCTCCATCAACGCCGGCAATGATGTCGCCGACCTCGAGGCCGCACTTGTTTGCCAGGCCCCCCCGTTCAATGCTAGTGACCCGCAACGCCAGCCGGTTCTGAGATTTGAGCGATTCGGTCGTCATCCCCAGTCTCGATTTACGGGTCTCGATGGGGAGTTTTTCTGCAACGCCCGACTCAGGGTCGTCAGGACTCGCCTCGGAAGGCTGGTCTCCCGTCATGTCGAACCAATCGGGGAAGGCCCCCTCCCAACCACCTTGTTCCCGAGGTGTCAGGTAGATGCGGACCTGCGCACGCTCGCCTGGAAGATCCTTGTGACTCTCTGCCGGCACGGGGCGCCCTGACTGATCCAGTCGCTGCGAAACATGGACGTACATCGACTCGCCCGGCCCGGGAAACCGCGACCGCACTCCTCCTGTCGTCGGCTTACGTCCCTCGGACCGGAGGACTTCGATTTGAAACAGATAATCAGCACGTCCCTGCCGGGAGCTGCGGAATAGCTGCCGGACGACGCCGTCGACGACCAGTGGGGCTTCGGATTTGGCCAGTCGTTCACGTGGCTGGGCATGCGCCGGGATGGCCGCCGCCAAACCCAACAGCAACGCCGCAATGCCCGCAAAGGACTTCGGATGACGGATCATGATGGTTCCTGCTTGCAGAGCGTTGGAGATGAGCGACGACGTGGATGAGAACAGGAATTGTAATCGACGATTCGGAATACGACAAGTATCGTCACTGCTTATCCGACGGTTTGCGGAAACCTTCATATGGAATTCACAACACTCACAGTGCATCGCAAAGGGTTCCTTTATTCATTGGGTAGAGATCTCCCGAGTGCAGGCCTCGACGGCACCATTTTATTCGCTGAACCGACGTGGCGGGCGTATAACTCTGGCGTGAAGTGATCGCGCGAGATTTTATTTGCAGGCAATGGTCGCCAATGGTCTTGGCCAAAACCATGGCTTCATCACGGAACAAATCGTCCCAAACCGCTTAAGAAAACACGGCCATGGCCCTGATGGAATCGCTCCCGGTCACTCCCCTGGCGTTCGTGCTAGTACCCGGCGATTTCGACGAACTGGCGCAACTTTACCCGCATTCCTGGCGGGCAGTTCGAACAAATTTCAGTGGGGAGGTTTCACGGGCAGGTGCAGATCGTCCAGGGGAACACAACCTGCGCAGGTTTCAAGGCATCGGAAACCAGGCAATTCTCACTCTCGGTGGAGGAGCACAGGCTGACAACGCTGTTCCGCGGACGGTTTCAACTCATCGGCGAGTCGCTGTGCGTTTCACCCTGTTCAAACACGACGTGTGCCCGGCCGACGATCAGCGGATCCAGCGCTCCGATCATTTCCAGCGATCGATTCGTGTAGGGGAGCCGGTGGAGGACATACCGCATCGCGCTCAGCCGGGCTCGTTTCTTACAATCCGACTTGATCACCGTCCAGGGGACGTCGGCCGTATCAGTGTGGAAGAACATCGCTTCTTTGGCCTTCGTGTAAGCGTCCCATTTGTCGAGCGAGGCCTTGTCGATCGGTGAGAGCTTCCAATGCTTCAACGGGTGGGCTTCGCGTTCCTTGAAGCGGCGGCGCTGTTCTTCACGGCTGACGGAGAACCAGAACTTGATCAGGTGCGTGCCGCTACGGACCAGGTTGCGCTCGAACTCGGGGGTCTGTCGCATGAACTCGACATATTCCTCGGGCGTGCAGAATTTCATGACGCGTTCGACGCCGGCGCGGTTGTACCATGAGCGATCGAAGAGCACGATCTCCCCGGCGGTCGGCAGGTGTTCGACATAGCGCTGGAAATACCATTGGCCCAATTCGACTTCACTGGGCTTTTCCAGTGCCACGACCCGCGCACCGCGGGGATTGAGGTGCTCCATGAACCGCTTGATCGTCCCCCCCTTGCCTGCCGCATCACGCCCCTCGAAGAGGATGACAACCTTCTGTCCGGTCCGCTTGACCCAGGCCTGCAGTTTCAGCAGCTCCACGTGAAGCTGGTATTTGTGCTTTTCATAACTCTTTCGCGACAACAGGTTCTTGTAGGGGTACTCGCCGCTCCGCCAGCCAATCGAGAGTTCGTCATCGTCCTGGAAGTCGGGCGAAATCTCGGTTCCGGCCGCGTCCTGCCAGAGGATGCTGCGGAGCAGATTCGCGTCGTCCGGGGAGGCCTGGTCGAGGATCGCCTTCAGTGAATTGGCCAGCGCCGGGATGTCATGTTCCGGGGCGCTGGCGATGATGTCGCGCACGGCGGCGGTTCGGGCCTCTTGTGCTGCGGCAATCGACTCGTCGACCACGTACGCCTCGATCCCCTGCGGACTCATTCGGGGCGATGTATCCCCAAGCTTCACCCGCCGGGATTTGGAACGCGTGCGGCCGTTGACCGGGGACTGCGCGGCTTCTGGCGAGGCATTGCCTTGGGACTTCTTGTGTCGGCTCATGGCAGTTCTCGAAACACAAAAAATGTCACCGCAGGAGGCATTTTGCGGTCGAAGCCTCTCGGGAATCCCCGGATCCTATCGCGTCGCGTACCAGAAGGGGCAACAAGGTGCCCCCACTGGCTTTCGCGCCGGGCTCATGGGACGTTTCGCGACATCGACCAGACCAAGTATCAAATTTCGCAACTCGCTTACCCGGATGCTGGTCGCGACTACGAGTAGCGCCTGATCGTCGAGCATTCTCGATAACGCCACCGTTCAACTCTTGAAATCCAGTCCGGGATCACTCTCCGGCGCACCGAACAGCTTGAAATTGAAGTCCTTGTCTTGCATCGTCACCAGTCCCGGCATCTGGGCTTTGTCCCCCCGCTCCAGCACGAGCACTGCGCCGTCGACCGAGTAGGTGCCGCCAAACTCCTGCTTCTTGCCGCCGCGCTCAAAGCTCCACGTGAATTTGTTGTCCGCCGTCAGGTCGAGCGTGAACGTCGTGCCGTCGGTGCGCTTCGCCGTGCGGCGACCGACGATATTTACCGGATCGATGTCCGGCGGCGGGGGGGGGTCTTCACCGGCGACCTGCGGTTCCTGTGCCCCAGGAGCCGGACTGGCGCCGGACTGCGATGGAACTTCACCCCCCAGCCCCCGGACAAGTTGAACGGCAAGCTGATCGGCCGGTTGCAGCCGCACGACTTCCTGAAGCTGGTGAATAGCCGCTTCGGTGTGGCTCCCCGTCGTGTAGTGGTAGGCCAGTACGAAATGCCCGTCGGCCGCGTCCGGCTTCCCCTTCACGTACTGCTCCAGCGCCCGGAGCTGGACCGTATAGGCATCCACGCTCGGATACAGGCTGCTCATCGTTGTCCAGTCCCAGCCAGGACCGGCGGATAGCACCGCGTACAACGTCCCGGCGGCCTTCGGGTAATCCGCCGCGGCAAAGTACACCAGGGCGCGGAACTCATGCAGGGCCGCGTCGGTCGGCAGCTCTTTGAGCGCCAGGTCGACTTCCCTTCCCGCCGTGGCATAGTCGGCCGCGAGGAAGGCATCTCGGGCCGCATCCAGATGCGTCCGACTCGCCTGCACCGCCGGAGGCGGTTGAACCAGCGCTTCCGCAACCTGAGCCGCCGGGTCGGCAGGCGCTGTCCCCTGCACGACGATAACTTCCGTCGGCTGCGTCACAACCTGAATTGGCTGGGAATAGTCGTAATACCCGGGGCTGCTCGTGTAATATGGGTTACTGTACATGGCGTAACCCGAGTCGTAGACGACGGAACCGAGCGCCCAGGCTCCCATTCCCCACATGGCGGCTCCCGCAAACCAGGGCCGGTTCCAGTAATTGTTCCAGGAGCCGTTCATGTAGCCTACGCCATAACCTAAGCCAAATCCCGCGGCAGCAGCCCCCCAGCCCCCACCCCACCCACCGCCCCAGCCACCGCCATAGCCGTGGTGCCAGTCGCTGTTCCAATTGTTGCCGTTACCGACCGCAAAGTTGTTGCGGCTGTTGTCGATGTTAATGTTGTTGCCGCCGCGGTTTCCAATGTTGCCAATGTTGCCAATGTTGTTGTTGCCGACGCGGTTACCAATGTTATTGTTGTTATTCCCAATTCCGGGGCGGTTGCCATTGCCAGGACGGTTCCCCGGTGCAGGCAAGGTGTTGGCAAATCCCGGGCGGTTGCCGTCACCAGGACGATTCCCGATTCCGGGCCGGTTCCCGTCGCCGATGCCGGGGCGATTTCCCCCACCGAGACCCGGACGATTGCCGTCACCGATTCCCGGACGATTGTTGCCGCCGAGGCCGGGACGATCACCCCCGCCGATTCCAGGGCGATTGACGCCGCCAATGTTGCCAGGAAGCGTGGTCGCACCTCCCCCAGGTCGATTCCCACCGCCGATTCCTGGGCGATTGCCGCCGCCAATATTTCCGGGAAGCGTGGTCGCGCCTCCCCCAGGTCGATTCCCACCGCCGAAGTTCGGTCGATTTCCTCCCCCATTCGGCCGATTGCCGCCACCCAGGTTCGGGCGGTTGCCACCGTTGAAGTTGGGGCGATTTCCCCCACCACCTCCGAGATTTGGTCGATTTCCGCCTCCCCCGCCGTTGGGACGGTTTCCACCCCCGCCGCTGGGGCGATTCACCGTTGGTCGAGAACCCCCACCGCCCCCACCACGGTTCCCTCCGCCTCCGCCACGATTTCCTCCACCGCCACCACCGCCGCCACCACCACCGCCTCGGTTTCCGCCGCCGCCTCCCAGACCTCGCGCGAATGTCTCGTCATGGACTGTCAGCAGTACGAGTGACAACAACACGCCAATCAGGGGTTTTAGTCGCATGGCAAGCAGGCCTTCAGAAGAGTTGGCAGTATTTGATCCAGTTCGATACGGGAGTCTTAGCGCGGTTCCGGGTTACTGTTCGGGAACAGGCGCCTGACGTTTGACGATATATTCGGAAACGTCCTCAGTCGGCTCACCCCCAACGACCCGGTCGTACGATCGCCAGGTGATCGTGTCATTGTCGATGATGCGATAGACGTTCGTAGCCGATGTAACTTGTCCATCCGCATTCACGCCCTGCGACTTCATCGACCATTCGTCTCCATTCCTGGTCCAGAGTCCTTCCGAGTAACCTCTGTCGGCGTTGAATGTCCATGACTTGATCTGTCCCGTGAGTGGATCCGAGCCGATCCGCATTGAGCCATTCGCCAGGATCCCCCCGGCGAGCTGCAACACGAATTCGTGCAGCAGGTAGTTCCCGCTGTCGTCCCAGCGACACGAAGACTTCACGACCGAGTCCGGACTCTCGTCGATCCAGTCGCCGACCATCCACGACAACTCCTGAAGATTATCGCTCTGGGTGAGATCTTCCGGATCGGCCTCGAAATCGCTGACCGACGCGATCAGCCATTTTCCGTCAACCTTGACATGCACGGCGACGTAATTGCTCACGTTGACGACCCCATCCGGGACCGGTTGCCCGCGAACGATCCCCTCTTCGACGGCGACATTCGGCGTCAGGACGCGGATGGTGTCGATTTCAATCTCGATCCGGCATTCGGGGAATTCGGTGAACATCTCGGCGAAATCCTGTTCGATCGCCTCGCGTCCCTTGATCAGGTTCCCGTCCTCGTCCGTGAATTCAGCCTTGAGGGCGAACAACCCGGCCACCCCCTTGGCATCGTGGGCGTTGTAAGCCGTGACAAACGCCTCGGCCCCTTTGCGAATCGCCGACTCATCGGCGCTTTCGACGTCGGCGTCCGCGGCATCAGCCGTGGATTCCGGCTTCTTCGCCCCTTTCGGCGCTGCGGGAGCCGGCTTGGCGCTCTCGGGGAGGTTCGTGGCCGGGTTGGCTGCGGCTTTCGCCCCTTCAGTTCCCTTTTTTGCGTCGGCCCCCTTTTTGGCAGACGCAGGAGGATTCTCTTTCGCCTTCTGCTGAACCTGGGCCAGCACGGCCCAGGCGGCGCTGAGAACGGCCGTTGCAACAAGCACCGTGGTGATTCTCATGGAGTTCGACATGCGCTACCTGCAAAAATGAAGTCTCTGCGAAGTGATACCGAGCAACTCCGCTCAATTCCCAGCGCCGGTAAGGTCACGTGCGGCAGTCGTTGCCGCATACTCTTAAAGGAGTGGACGGCATCTACGGTTAGGCCGCTTCGTGCTGGATTTTGTAAACGACAGCCGCCAAGGCGCCGCCGGCAAGCGGCCCGACGAGGTACAGCCAGAGGTGCGACCATGAACCGCCGCCGAAGAGCGCGTGCGCCACGGTCAGGCCGATCCCCACGGCCGGGTTGAAGGCGCCGCCGGAAATGCTCCCCGCGGAGAATGCCGCGACGACGACCGTGAATCCGATGGCCAGCCCGTAATACGAATTTCCTTCGGTCTTGGGCGAAGTCGCCACGTTGAGCACCACCAGCGCCAATGCGAATGTGTACAGAACCTCGACCAAGAGTGCGCTGAGCGTCGAAACCCCTTCTCCGGGTGCAATAGCCGCCGTCTTGCCGAGGATGACATTTACCAGTGTCGCCGCCGCCGTGGCACCCGCAACCTGCGCGATCAGGTAGGGAACCAAGTCAGCCGAGCTGAGTTTCCCGCGGAGCAGCACTGCCAGTGACACCGCAGGGTTGTAATGCGCACCGGAAATGTGTCCCCCCATGTAGACCATGATCATCAGCGAACAGCCGATCGCCAGCGGGGCCATGCTCAATCCGCTGCTGGGCCCCGTGAGGACCGAAAGGCCAATCGTCAGGACAAGAAAAAAAGTCCCCAGGAACTCGGTCAGATACTTGTTCATGTATTCGATTTTCTATTAAGGAACGGTGTTGTCAACCGATTCGAAGTCACCGGAGGCTGACAGAGACCGGCGAGGCCAATCTGCGGCTCTGGCCTTGGCCAGACTATACGAAATGAAAATAACGAGGCTCGCGCGCATTCGCCACTGTCGGGACGCAGTCTCCAGTCAATTCGAGAGATTGTCAAGGAACAAGTTCCCACAGTCTTCTTTCTAGGCCTAACGCCGCCGGCTCCGCGGGAAATCGGCGAAGTTTACGGCGCCGCCTGGCTGTCGGCGGCGGGTTTTCGCGGGTGCCCGGCGGTGCGTCCGTTCATTCAGCCTCAACGTCATTGTCCCTTGCAGTCCTCAGGCATGAACTGATACAGGCCATGCGGGCGAAAGCCGACGGGAAATCAAAGATGCCAATTCACGATATTCTCCAGCAATTCCTGCCGTCCACTCTCGTTGGGGGCGGGATTCCCTTTGTCGAGCATGTACATTTCCAGATCGCGGAACGAGACAGTCCCTTCCTCGATCTTGCGGCCAATCCCTTCGTCGAAACTGCGGTAACGCTGTTTGACAAAGTCGGCCAGGACGCCGTTGCGGCGGATGGCGGCGGCGATCTTGGCCCCGCGGGCAAAGGCGTCCATCCCCCCGATGTGGGCGTGGAACAGGTCGAGCGGTTCAAAACTCTCGCGTCGCACCTTGGCGTCGAAGTTCACCCCTCCCGGCGACAGCCCCTTTTGCTCCAGGATCACCAGCATGCACTGCGTCGTGAGATAGATGTCGGTCGGGAACTGGTCGGTATCCCAGCCCAGCAGCAAGTCTCCCGTGTTGGCGTCGATGCTCCCCAGGGCCCCCTGGATTCGGGAATACTCCAATTCATGCATCATCGTATGCCCGGCCAGCGTCGCGTGGTTGGTCTCGATGTTCAGCTTCACTTTGTCCGCCAGGCCGTAGGCCCTCAGGAAGTTGAGGCAGGCCGCCGCGTCGAAGTCGTACTGGTGCTTCGTCGGCTCTTTGGGTTTGGGTTCGAACAGGAACTGACCGGTGAACCCGATCGACTGGGCATGGTCGGCAGCCATATGCATGAAGCGGGCCAGATGCTCGATCTCGCGCTGCATGTTGGTGTTGTACAGATTCATGTACCCTTCACGCCCGCCCCAGAAGACGTAATTCGCTCCTCCCAGACGGTGCGTCACCTCGATGGCCTTTTTCACCTGGGCCGCCGCATAGGCAAATACGTCGGCGTTGCAGCTCGTTGCGGCGCCATGCAGATACCGCGGGTGGGAAAAGAGATTCGCCGTTCCCCACAGCAGTTGAATTCCGGTCCGTTGCTGGGCTTCCAGGAGCGCGTCGGCGACCGCGTCGAGTCGCCGATTCGATTCCTTAAGCGTCTCTCCCTCGGGGGCCACGTCACGGTCGTGGAAGCAATAGAAAGGGGCACCCAATTTGGAGATGAATTCAAAGGCAGCCCCAACCCGCCGAATCGCATTTTCCGACGAGTCCGACCCATCGTCCCAGGGGCGCTGCAACGTGGCGGCGCCAAAGGGATCGCTTCCCGTCCCGCGAAACGTGTGCCAGTAGCAGACGCTGAACCGGAGCAGCTCCCGCAGCGTTTGCCCCTCCAGAACTTCGTCGGGATTGTAGTGGCGAAACGCCAGAGGGTTTTTCGTGGTCGGCCCCTCGTAGGGGATGGTCGGAATGTTGGGAAAGAACTCAGGCATGAAAGGGAGCCCAGCGAGAGAAAACGGAGTCAAGCGTCAAGATCCGAGACGCTGCAACGAACAACGTCTGCCGAGAGTTTATGGAAATCAGACGCGATCCGAAAGGTCCGCGTAACCGCCCCACAGCAATTCCGCATCGCTCGATCCTGGGCCGCCGGGCACGTTTTCCCTTCAAACAGAATTCGTCATGTCAAGTCCCCAGTGTCGCCCCTTGCCTTTGCGGATGTTATCATCCTCTCATCTTGCAAGCTCCGCCGGACATTGACCGGCAATTCAGCCCATTTGCTTAAGGAACCGCTGATGTCGGAAGCCTCACCCGATCCCTCTTTTGGCGACTCTCAAGAAACAACTGAGACCGTGCAGTCATTCGCCGGCAAAAAGATCGCTGCCGGGGTGTGCGGCATCTTGCTGGGTGGCTTGGGAGTCCATAAGTTCATCCTGGGACTCAAGACCCCCGGCATCATCATGCTGGCGGTGACGATCGGCAGCACCGTGCTCTCCCCCTGCCTGTTCTTTCTCCCGCTGCTGGCCCCCGCCGCAATGCATGTCATCGGCCTGATCGAAGGCATCCTCTACCTCACCAAATCGGATGAGGAGTTTTACCAGACCTACGCCGTTTCCAAGCGGGAGTGGTTCTAGACGGGAACGTGGGGACGCAGCGCGGCCTGGGGCCGCCTCCAAAGGAAAAATTGAATTGGAGGATGCAGAGAAAATCCGGCCGCGGTTGGCCAAACGATCCCGTGGCGATCACTGCCGACGGGTGTCAATTTGAATTCAAGCGGCCCAAGGCCGCGCCTGCCTCTGCGATCTCCGCGCCCTCCTGTTCCATTGTCTTTCGCCCAGGAAAGCGTTTTCGCCTCGCGAAGACCTTCTCGTCGGCACAAGATTCTGGTGAATTGCGGTGCGGACGGGACACTTGGCGGCGGTGCGCGGGGTGGATTGGTTGCCGTGGCTCTTCCAAGACGATACAAGGGGAAATCCACCGTATTCTCCATTGCCTCCACCATTGCCTTTGAGGAATTGCCCCATGAGTTCGCCGATTCGCGTCGCCGTGACTGGCGCCGCCGGTCAAATTGGATACAGCCTGATCTTCCGGATCGCCGCAGGAGAGGTTTTTGGCCGTCAGCAGCCGGTCATTCTGCATCTGGTGGAGATTCCGCAGGCATTGGGGGGACTGGATGGGATCCATATGGAGTTGGACGACTGTGCCTTTCCGACGCTGGCGGGAGTGGTCAAAGCAGACAGCGACCATCTGGCAGATGGTTTTCGGGATTGCAACTATGTCGTCTGCGTGGGGAGCATCCCCCGGAAACAGGGGATGGAGCGGGGAGATCTGATTCGAATCAATGGCCCGATCTTTACCAGCACCGGTCAAGCGATCGAAGCGGCGGCGGCCTCCGATGTCCGCGTGCTGGTGGTCGGTAATCCGTGCAATACGAATTGCCTGATCGCCATGAACAACGCTCCGCGCGTCCCCCGCGACCGGTGGTTTGCCATGACCCGTCTGGATGAAAACCGGGCAGTCTCGCAACTGGCTCTCAAGGCCGGACGTCCCGTGAGCGCCGTCACCGGCATGGCGATCTGGGGGAACCACAGCGCCACGCAATTTCCCGATTTCTATCACGCGCAGGTCGATGGCCGTCCCGCTCTGCAGGTTGTCGGGGACGAGAACTGGCTCAAGACCGACTTCCTGGCCACCGTCCAGCAGCGCGGCGCTGCGGTGATCAAAGCGCGGGGCGCGTCGAGCGCCGCTTCGGCGGCGAATGCCATTATCGACAGTTTGCGAAGCATCGCCCTCCCGACGCCGTCAGGAACCTGCTTCAGTGCCGCGGTCTGCAGCGACGGCAGTTATGGCGTCGATGCCGGTCTGATCAGCAGCTTCCCGCTGACGTCCGACGGCAAATCGTGGCGGATCGTTACCGGGCTTGAGCACAACGATTTTGCCCGCGAGAAGCTCAATCAGACCGTGGCGGAACTGCGCGACGAACGCAAAACGGTCGAGGATCTGTTGCGCAAGTAGGCGCTCGACCAGGCCGCCGGAATCGCTCTGGCGGCCGCCCCAGCCTGCATGGTCCCTCGGCAATCGCCTGCCGTACCCCATGCGTCCCCTTGCTTACTTTGAGCATGCCTGCCAGTTCCCCAACGCCTGTTCCGATTGCCGTGTTGCTGGGGGGAGGAATCGAGAGCACAGTTCTGGTTCTCCGGTATCTGGCAAAGGGGGAGGCCGTGTTGCCGATCCATGTCCATTGCGGACTGATCTGGGATGACTGCGAGGCGACCTACGTCCGCCGCTTTCTGGCGGGACTAGACCACCGAAATCTGCTGCCGCTTCGCGAGTGCCGGATTCCATTGCGCGATTTTCTGGGAGACCATTGGGCGGTGACCGGCGTAGGGGCGCCGCGCGCCGACGCCTCCGCAGCCCAATTGGAAATCCCCTTGCGGAATCTGGCCCTTTTGGGATTCGCCCTGCATCGACTGCCGGAGTATTCGCCCGTGCGGCTGGCCCTGGGGACGACCGCGGAAAATTGCTACCGCGACGGGAGCCGCGAGTATTTTGACCGTTGCCAGGAGGTCTTGTCGCTGGAAGCGGGGCGGCCCGTGCAGATCCTCACGCCGCTCATTGAGTTGACGAAGTCGCAGGTGATTCAGCAGACGGGTGGGGAACGGCTGGCCCTCAGTTTCTCTTGTGTCAGTCCTGTCTCGGGGAACCACTGTGGCGTCTGCATCAAGTGCGGCCGCCGCCGAAAGGCGTTTCAGGTGGCGGGCGTAACCGACCCCACACGGTACGCGGATTGATTCGACCTGGCTCGCTGTCGGCGGCGACAACAACTGGCTCCCCATTCCAATTCGGACAGCCTGCCATGCCAAGTCTCAGTTCCGACACGTCGATTCCCATCCAACACTATTGGTGGGCGGGACTCGATTTCATGATCGACCAGGCAGGGTCGATCGTCCTGATCGAGGCCAACCGGTCGTCCCATATGCTGGGAGAGTACCAGGAATTTGTTGGTGACGATCTCCCGTTTGCGCTGACTGCCGAAGTGATGAACCGCGCGGGGGGAACGCCCTGCCTGCTGTGGCGACGGGGAGAGCCGTTTCCCGACGCCGACGAAGACGCCTGCTATATTGCCCGCCACCTGTCGCCACACCTGCGGGAAGCGCCGGTGGTGTGTGATGTCGAGGACAACCAGGAACCGCGGACATGGCTGATGGCGCGCGACGGTCGGCGGGTCTCTCCCGGAAGCATCTTTCGCTGGTGGTATGGACTTCCCTGGTCGTTCGAGCGCGCGGGAGTTCGAGTGATCAACCCGAATTGCGCGTGGCTGGCGGTCCGCGATAAACTGCACGCCTACACCGCGGTGTCCGGCGCTGCCACGTTTCGCGTTCCCCGGAGCTTTGCCGTCAGCGGAGCGGTCGAGGCGGCACGGATCATGGCGGATCACCCGGAATCATTTCATCAGGGGTTTGTCCTCAAGCCACGCGTGGGGTGGGGAGGTCAAGGAGTACAGATCGGTTCGCCCGGCGACTGGCCTGTGGGCGCGGGGGTCAACTACCTGCTCTCCGAGCGGATCATGCCGCGGCTGGCCGACGGGAGGTTCTGGGAAGTTCGCGTGTTCGTGATGGCCGGGCGCTACTTGGGAGGAATCCGGCATGCCAACCAATCGCCGCAAACGAATTACTGGCAGGGAGGGCGTCCCGAAGCGCTGGACCGGGAGACGAGCGATCGCTTGCGCCAGCCAGCGCTGGAAGCCGTCGCGCTCCTGGACGCCGCCAGCGACGTCATGCATCGCCAGGAACCGCCGCCGCGGAGCGTGTTGACGGAGGTGGAGTATTAGGGGGATGAAGGATGAAGGATGAAGGATGAAGGATGAAGGATGAAGGGGCGCTCTCTGAAATCTCGAATCTGAGACGTCAAATCTGAGATTTGGTATCCTCAAGCCCTCCAAAAATCCGCGTCGCCATCAACGATCCACCATCGACTACCATCGAACTACTTTCCACTATCTACCATCAACTTTCTACAGTCTCCCCCCCGCTCTTTCCGCACTCCATGACGACCCCCGACCTTCGGCAACTGGATGCGGCGCATGTCTGGCATCCGTTCACTCCCATGCGCGAACACGCTCGGGAGGAGACTCCGGTGATTGTCGCCGGGGAAGGGTTCCACCTGATCGACTCCGACGGTCGGCGGTATCTCGACGGGTCGTCGTCATTGTGGTGCAACGTCCATGGGCATCGCGTTCCGGCGATCGATGAGGCGCTGCGTCAACAGCTCGACCGGGTGGCCCATTCCACTCTACTGGGTCTGTCGAACGAGCCCTCGATTCAACTGGCTGAGGCGCTCGTGCGGCGGGTTCCCGCAGGATTGCCGCATGTTTTCTATTCGGACAATGGATCGACCGCGGTCGAAGCGGCGCTCAAGATCGCTTATCAATACCATCGGCAACGGCCAGGCGGCTCGGATCGCCGCGGGACGTTTGTGTGCCTGTCGGGGGCCTACCACGGCGACACTCTTGGATCGGTGAGCGTGGGAGGAATCGATCTATTCCACGGCGTTTACGGGGGATTGCTATTCCGGACGATCAAGGTTCCTTCTCCGGCCAGCTATCGCCGCCCCGCCGGGATGTCGGCTGCCGATTGGGGCGACGACAGGCTTCGGGAATTGGAACGGACGCTGAGGGAACATCGGGCGGAGGTGGCCGGCTTCGTCATCGAACCTTTGGTGCAGGCCGCCGCGGGGATTCTGGTACATCCGCCAGGCTATCTGCGGCAGGTGCGGGAATTGACAGCGGAACTGGCGATTCCGCTGATTGTCGACGAAGTGGCGACGGGGTTTGGCCGCACCGGGACGCTGTTCGCTTGTGAGCAAGAGCAGGTGTGCCCGGACATTTTGTGTCTGTCGAAGGGCTTGACGGGGGGCTACCTGCCGCTGGCGGCGACGCTGGTGACCTCCGAGATTTACGAGGCGTTTCTGGGCGAGCCAGCGGAGGGGAAGACCTTTTTTCACGGCCATACGTACACCGGAAATCCGCTGGCGTGTGCCGCGGCGCTGGCGTCGATCGATTTGCTGGAGCGGAACCGGGTACTCGACAATGTCGCCGTCCTGCAGCGGCGGATGGCGGAGCATCTGGAGGAACTTGCCGGACACCCGCACGTTGGAGAAATTCGACAAAAAGGGATCATGGGGGCCATCGAGTTGGTGGAGGATCGGCATACGCGCGCGGTCTTTCCGGTCCAGTCGCGGATTGGACATCGCATCAGTCTGGCCGCCAGAGAGCGTGGCGTGATCTTTCGGCCGATCGGCGACGTGCTGGTGCTGATGCCTGCGCCAGCGATGCCGGTGGAATTGCTGGACGAACTGTGCCACACCATTCGGGACGCTATCATTGAGATTCTTCCCTGAAGGAACCGCCAGACCATGAGCCAGTCCGACTCCGCGTCCCATCATCATTCCGACTCCCCCACGGAGGTGTGTCTGCTCATTGAGGGAATGCACTGTGCCGGGTGCGTGAGTCGAATTGAAAAGGCGATCGGCCAGGTTCCCGGAGTGACGCAGGCCAACGTCAACCTGGCGACGCGCGAAGCCCACGTCCATTTCGATTCGGGCCGGGCAGACTTGCAGAAAATCCAGCAGGCCGTTGAGGGAATTGGCTACGGCACCCGTCCGGCCACCGACGAACTCTGGCCGACAACCTCTTCCCACGGGGCGCACCATCCCTCGGCGAAGGGGACCTCCTCGGGGGGCGCGGCGGCGGGCCACCACCACCATCATCCCTCTTCGGAAACCGATCTGCGCTGGAAGTTGATCGTCGCGGCGCTGTTTGCGATCCCGGTCGCGGTGATCAGCATGGGAGACCTGATGTTCCCCGGTCGAAACTGGTGGCTGCTCGCGTTGAGCCTGCCGGTCGTGTTCTGGGCCGGCGGGATGTTCTTCACCTCCGCGTGGAAAGCCGCTCGTCACTGGACGGCCGATATGAACACGTTGATTGCCCTGGGAACTGGCGCAGCGTTTATCGCCAGTGTCGCCGTGACGCTGGTTCCTGCGCTGGGGGCTCCTCCGATTCGTGAGGTAAATTCAAGCCATGTCGCCGATCACGCAGGGGCTACGGAGCAGTCCGCCGTCGAACAGATGCCTCCCGTGTATTACGAGGCGGCCGTCATGATCATCGTGTTTCTGCTGCTGGGTCGGTTGCTGGAAGAACGGGCGCGCGGCGCCGCTTCGGACGCGATTCAGAAACTGATGGGCCTGCAGCCTCGAACGGCCAGCGTGGTACGCAATGGAAGCGAACAATCGATCCCCATCGAGCAGGTGATCGTCGGCGACGTCGTGATCGTCCGACCGGGAGAACGCATCCCGGTGGATGGCACGGTGACCGAAGGATCTTCGGCGGTCGATGCATCGATGCTCACGGGAGAATCGATGCCCGTGGGCAAGGGGCCGACCGACCCGGTGATCGGCGGGACGATCAATACGACCGGGAGTTTTCGTTTTCGCGCGGAGAAGGTGGGGCGGGAAACGGTTTTGGCGCAAATCGTCAAACTGGTCCGCGACGCCCAGGGCTCCAAAGCCCCGATTGCCCGGCTGGCAGATCAGGTGAGCGCGTATTTCGTCCCCACCGTGCTCTTCATCGCGGTCGTGACGTTCGGGCTGTGGATGTTTGTCATCGAAACTCCCGAGCCATTTCGGACCGCCCTGACCTGCGCGGTGAGCGTGCTGATCATCGCCTGCCCCTGCGCGCTGGGATTGGCAACCCCGACCGCCATCATGGTTGGCACCGGCCAGGGGGCACGGCTAGGAGTGCTGATCAAGGGGGGGGCGGCACTCGAAACCGCCTGCCGTCTGGATACGCTGGTCTTCGATAAGACCGGGACAATCACTACCGGTCGTCCGCAGGTTACCGATGTGGTCTTGAACTCTTCTTCGCGAACGTCGGCGGATGCTGAATCCAGCGTTTTCCCATTGGACCGCGCCCGTTTGCTGCAACTGGCGGCCTCGGCGGAATTGGGGTCGGAACATCCCCTGGGTGGGGCGATCGTCCGGCAGGCGCGCGATGAAGAGTTGGAGTTGCTCACCGTGCGCGACTTTCGCGCCGTCGCCGGAAAGGGAATTCACGCGAGCATCCTTCCCCTCCCGCCGCGCGGGGCTTTGCCGCAACTCACCGTTCTGACCAATCCGTTGTCCAGGCCGCAGTTTCCCGACTCGCTGTCGCTGGCGCCCAGTAGCAAAGATGCGACCAACCCCTCCGAGCAGGGCGTCGCAGTGCTGATTGGCAACCAAGCGCTGCTGGAGGAATCGGGAATTGAGGTCGGAGGACTGGCGGCGGCCGCCGCAGCGTTGGCAGAGGGGGGAAAAACCCCGGTTTACGTTGCCGTTGAGGGAGTCGCCGCAGGGGTGATTGCCGTGGCCGATCCGGTCAAAGCCGGAGCGCCCGAGGCGATGGCCCATTTGCAAAGGGCGGGGCTGGTCATCGTCATGCTGACTGGTGACAACGGCCGCACCGCCCAGGCGGTCGCCAGACAGGTCGGGATCTCCGAAGTGTGGGCCGACGTGTTGCCGGGTGAAAAGTCGGCCAAAGTATCACAGCGGCAGGCTGCTGGGGCGCGCGTGGGAATGGTGGGGGATGGCATCAACGACGCCCCCGCCTTGGCGCAGGCGGATGTCGGGTTCGCCGTTGGGACGGGAACCGACGTGGCCTTGGAAGCGGCCGACATCACGCTGATGGGGAATGATCTGGCCGGAGTGGCGACCGCCTTGGAGTTGTCGCGGGCCACGATGCGGACCATCCGGCAGAATCTGTTCCTGGCATTCATCTACAACCTGGTGGCGATACCGCTGGCGGCCGGCGTGCTGTACCCGTCGTTCCACCTGCTGCTCAACCCAATGATCGCCAGCGCCGCCATGGCCGCCAGCAGCGTCTCCGTCGTCCTCAACAGCCTGCGCCTCCGCCGTTTCCGCACGTCGGCGCGCAACCTCGCGCGGTAGCGCCGTAGCATTTGTCGCGGCGGGGAGGGGAGCAGGGGGGCTACACGCGGGATGGTTCTTGAGGATGCTCTGTTCTCGCCGCTGAATCTCTCGCTCTATCGGCACACGGCGGATGCGGGCGGACAGGAACTTTGACACATGCCGACAGTCAGGGGCCCGGAACGGGAGCTCCCGGCTCCAGAATGAATTTCCCCCAACCTGGAAATCTCTCGTAGAAGTCGAACGGAAAGGTGTGCGCGCTGACTCCGGGATAGAACTTCACATAGACGCGAGCACCCACCGCTTTGAACCCCGCCGCATAGCGATTCGTGCAGGCCACCGTGCGGGGATGCTCCCGTTCTCCGCAAACGGCCACCAGCCCCTGTCGCCGATGTTCGTCCCGCGGCGACGTCGCGAGTGCAGGAAGTTCCGAGACGCTCCCCGGAGAGATCGTGATGGCCCCGGCAAAGCGCTGCGGATGCCGCAGGGCGAGTTCGCCCGCAACCGATCCCCCTTGCGAGAATCCAAACAAGACGATCTGCCCGGCTGCCGGAGTGAGTCGGTCGGCCACCTCTTCCAGAGCGGCATCAATTCGAACCAGATCTCTGGCCGGGTCTTCCGCCCAGACGAAATTCCTTTTCCCGCGGGACTGGGTTCCTGAAACCCCCAGGAATGCCACACCCATCTCGTCCGCCAGCGGCTGAAATGACCGTTCGTTGACAAACCCGTGGGCGTTGTGCCCCAAGCCATGCAGTCCGATGAAGACCGGCAGCGGTTGGCCCGCGGGAGCATTCCGGGGAAGGATGAGCGCCGTCTCCGCGGTGTCCGATGATTCCCAAAACTTCTGGCGTCCCCGCAGATAGGCCAGCAACTCCGGCCAGCGCTGATCCATTCGGACGCGGTCGAGGTCGGCATCGCGACTCGCCCATTCGGCATTGGACTCTTCGTCCTTTGCGGCAGCCTGCAACCAATAGAGGGCGGCCTCGATGTCTCCGGAACGGGCATAATAGCACGCCAGGTTGTAACGTCCCTCATCTTCATTGATCACCCAAAGGTATTGGCACTGGACGGCCCCCCGATATTCATGACGGCTGTAATAGGCGTGCGCCCGGGCCGACAGCGACCGAGGATCGACCGTCGTCAGATCGAGGTCGCCAAAGCGCGTTGGCGGCGGCGAGGGAGCCGCCAGCATCAACGGGGGGTCGCTCAGTTCGTAGGCCACATCCACGGACGATGGCAGGCCCCTATTCGGGGTTCCGCCAGGGGCATCGCCGACAGTCTCCAATTCGTTCACAAACGAGACCAACAGGTAGATTCCGATGCCAGCGATGACGCACATTGCCGCGAAGAACGCGAAACAGCCCAACCCCACGTAGAGCAGAACCTTGGCGTTCCCCGACGAACCGGTCGCAGAATCGCGATCGGAAGGATTGGTCGAGTTGAAGTCAACCGGCTGCTTATCGCGCATGATACGGGCACTCTCGAAGGGGGGGGACGACATGCATTGGAACCCAGCCAGGTTCGTGCGTCAAATCAGTCCGGGCGAGTCCAAAGCCGTAGACAGAATGGAACGGACCAGCTCGCGCACCAAAGCGTGACATTGCCGTCGAACCCGCACAGCGCCCGAATCGGCCCCGCGAGCGCAGGCCCACCAAGCACGCACACGACTGGTGAGCCCGCGGCGTTAAAGATCTCAAAATTCAAGACTCAAGATTCAAGACTCACCCCCGACGGTGGGCCTGCGCTCGCAAAGCCGGTGAATTCGGTGTGCGGGTTTGAGTTCGGGCGGTTTCTCTTGATCGCGAGCTGGTCCCACCCTACGTTTTGGCAATTGGCCGCGCTCGCCACGTGTCAATCATTCGGCAGCGTCAGCGGCGAGTCGTCGCGGTTGGCGAAGGGCCAGTCTGCCGCGCGGTAGGAGATGGCGAGTTCCGGCGTCTCAAGCAACTTTCCCTCCTGCGCCAGGCTCTGCATGACGCGATCGAGGATGCCGCTCGTCAGCAGTGTTCGTTCGACCGGATACGCTTCCCGGCCGGTGCGGAACGTCTGCTCAATGGCGCGGACCAGGTAGGCGAAGTGACCGAAGGGGGCCACCTCTTGCAGCTTGAACCAAGTTGTCACTGGTTCTTTTACACCCTTCAACTTTGTCGCGAAGGCGAACTGTCCCGCCAGTCCGTTGGCCATCACGACCGCCGATCGCAATCCGTCCCGATGCTGTACGAGGTAAACTGCGGAGTCCCCCGTCTCGCTCCAGGTTCCAGTATCCTGAAGTTGACCGGGAAGCGTCGCCAGGGCCGCGGCGAACAGTTCCTTTGACCAGGCGCCTTCCTCCTGCGTTCGGCGGATTGCAGCTTTGGTCACCGCCTGAACCGACGCGACGCCGGTCTCCCCGCCGCGGCGGCGCTCGATCATCGCCTGATGCCCCTCCAGCGCGTGAAAGCCGTACGCTTCGAATCCGCCGTAGCCGATCGAGAGCGCCGCTTCGATCTCGCACTCCCGTGACAACTCCACCGCCGGATAGCGCCAGGCGACCGGCACGGAGGACCCGGCCAGGAATGGAAACCGCATCGTGCGCGCCGTATCGTACATCGATTTGGCGTCGTCCCAGCGGTACGACAGGTGCTTATCGTTGAACACGGGCACCGACGCACCACAACGGCGGAACGTGGCGACGATTTCGTCGAAAAACCGCCGCCGCGGATACATGTGTTGTTTCGTCTCCGGCGTGAATGGATAGTCCCCATGCTCCCCGATGCTCAACACCCCGGCCACTTGCAACTTGTCGGTCCCCAGCGTGAGCGCCTCGTTGATCGACCGGGCCAGCCGAAAGGCATGCGTTTCCCCCAGCTTGCGGCTCAAATCGCTTGCCGGATGCTGATCGGCAAACAGTGAGACGAGTTGCAGCGCCGGCCCGGCCCCTCCGTCTTGGCGAAAACCCTCGAGGATCTTGCCGACGATCACGTCGGCATGGCTGTTGGTGTGGTACACAGACACCACTGCCGCCACCGGGAGTTTTTTCTCCGGCGTTTCGGCGCCCCAACCGGTTGGCAAGAACCGCTGCGGAAGCAGCGTGGAAAGGGCCGCGGCGGATCCCGATTGCAACAGTTTGCGGCGGGAGAGGGATAGCGAAGGGAACGGAGGCATCAAAGTGACCTGTGGGGTGGATGCGCGGTGCTACTCTTGCCGAAACGTATAGTTCAGATCGTCAAAGTACAGATGCTGGGCATTGCCGTCGATCCAGGTGGTGACGATGCCCAACCGATCCTGAAACGTGGCGTTGGGGATGCGCTGGGCATAATACGCTGATTCCGCGGCAGGAGTCGTCAAGCCGCCAATCTCCCCCGCGCGAGCCCCTCCGGCATGGTGCGTCGCGGAATAACCAAAATCCTGCCGCACCGTTTGCGGCTTCGGGGTGACGGCGCGATTGTTGTGCCCATCCCATTGGGGATCGCGATCGAAGTTTTGTTGCCGCTCTTCGGCGCGACCGATCGACGTACACCTGAGGAGCGCAGCCAAGATCAACACAGTGATGGATGAGCGCATGAGGATTCCCCAAAACCGTACACGGACAGATCCGCGCCTGGATTAGACCGGCCACAGACCCAGGCTGCAAGGTCCCAGAAATTCCGCATCGACCGGTGATGCGCGTGCGTAAAGCGTCCTGACTTGATGAGTTAGGGCGGTCCCTTCGTGTCGAGCAAATTCGCATTCGTGTTTTTGAGCGTTTTGGTGTTGACTTCTGATATATAATATGATATCAGAAGTCAATGGTGTCAGACCCCGCACCCCGTAGTCATCGCCCGCCGGCCGAACGGGACGCCCGCTCCCGGCTCGTGAAACGCTGCGCGGACGCGCCGCTGCTGCGTGGTAGCCTGGTCACCATGCGCCGTGTGTGTGGCAAGCCGGGCTGCCGGTGCATCGAAGGCCAGAAGCATGTTTCGCTGTACTTGGCGATTCGGCTCGGCAAGAAGCGGAAGTTGATCTATGTCCCCAGTG
>JBJXGA010000394.1:0-18873 GCA_046152955.1 Planctomycetales bacterium
TTTGCCAATTGTGCCAGGACTCCCAGCTCGAGCCACGGCTGCCGTCGACCACGCTCCAATCGGGATACATGACGAACTTCAGCAGCGCGACATACTGCTCCACGGGTTGAAGCGAGCGCCATTCCTCCCACAGCGCCGGATCGATGCAAATCCGTGCGCGACTGCCGGCCCCTTTCGTTATTCCCAATGCCGTGCAGCGGAGCAACATGTACAGCCCATTCAGGTGCGGAAAGGACAACTGCTGCGGCCGCTCCAGATTGGGGCGTAACGGGTGTCGCATGCGCTCATCGATCGCCGAGAGCGCGCTCAGCGGCAGCCGACAGTACTTGCCGCTGCTCGCGAGTCCCTCGACTCCGATGAATTCCAATAGCGTTTCAAAATCGGCCAGAATCGTCCCCGGCGTTTCTGCGGAGAACGATTGCTCCTTCAGAAGGTCAAGTTGCTCTTTCGTTGCCTTCGGTTTCATCCGTGACTCTCCTTTGACCGGGCGATTTGAAAGACAAATAGCCCGGCATTCCGCGAACGGAACTTTAGCCGCATTAAGGAACCAGTCCCACAGGGATCGCCGCGGGAGGATCCCCCGCCGCGGCGCGCGTCAGCTCCAAGACCTCCTCTGGTCGCGTGACCAGCCCGCCGCGGATCACCAGATCGATCTGCCGCGTATTCCGGATGTCCTCCAGCGGATTGGCCGACAGCAGGACAATGTCGGCCCATTTGCCGGGAGAGATGCTCCCCAGCTCCTGGGACTGATGCAGCGCGGCGGCATTGTTCAGCGTCGCCGCCCGCAGCGCGGCGGATGGAGGGAGCCCCGACTCGACGAACATCTCCAATTCCTGATGCAGTGCGAACCCTGGGGTGACCTGCGGTTCCGGCGCGTCGGTTCCCGCCAAGAGCGGCACCCCCGCCCGATACAACTTGTCGGTCAATTCCTGAAACTTGGCGAACTCCCGGCGGCGATCCTCCAGCGGTCCCCCCTGCGGACAGCCGCTCCGCGCCAGGTAAATCGGCCAGAACTCGCGCAACCGCTTGGGAACCAGAGCATTGTCCGGATGATCGCGCACGGCGGGAACATCGGGCAGCAGGATCATATTGCGAAATACCGCCAGCGTCGGATCGACAAACGTCTTCCGCCGCGCGAGCTCGGCCACCAGCTCCTCACACAGCGGATTGCTCAAGTCGAGCCGTCCTCGATGGCCGGGAATCTGCGCCACGTCTCCCGGAATGATGTAATTTAACACCGACCAGATCTGTTCCAGACAATCGACCCCGTCGGCGACCGCCTGCTGTGCGGGGTAAGCCCCCAGATGCGCCGTGACTGCGAAACCGCGGCGGTGCCCTTCCTCAATGATCTTTTGGCCGATGGGGCGCGCGGTCCCGGCATAGATCTTGAGGGTCGTCACGTTCCACCCCAGCAGATCGTCCAGTATCGGCCCCACCTGGGCCGGATCGGTCACGGCCCGCCCCACGTCTCGATGAATGGGGGGATCGGCATCGAGCAGCGGACTGCAGGTGAAAACCCGCGGACTGCTTTCCGGATGCCGCTCGGCAAACCGCGCCACGAGAGTCGCTGCGACCACCTCATCCCCCGTGCTGCGGACCGAGGTGACCCCCGCCGCCAGGTACAACGGCAGCAATTCATCCCCCGTCACGCGGGCGAAGTCGCTGACATGCACCAGGTGGACGTGGGCATCGATCAATCCCGGCAGCGCGAACTTTCCGCGTCCATCGATCCGGACCGCATCCGCAGGAATCGCCGGGCGTTCGTCGGGACCATGCACCCCCACGATCCGCGCTCCGCGAACAACGATCGTCCGATGTGGCAGGAGCTGTTCGCTCTCGGGATCGAACAATTGGCAATCGACGATCGCCAGCACTTTCTCCGCTGCCCGGCAGGCGGGAAGCGCCAGGAGATCGGAAGCGTGCAACAGAACAATCGCCAGCAAAGAAACCCAGCGGATCATAGAAAACTCTCCCACGTGGAATCACTCATACGACTGCAAATAATGGTTGCGGCGAATCCTCGGTTCAAACGCGAACAACCGCGCTTTCCGCAGGTGGAATCGCAGCCGGATCGGCCGCGCTTGCAGCAACTGGCAGTCGGTCCCCTCTTTCCAGGAGACTTCGTGCCGGATGCCGTCGGTGGTGATCGGAACGCAGTCAGCCAGCGCAAACCCCTCGATCGGTTTCCCCTCGAAATCGAGCGCTTCCACCGCCAGCGATCCGTTCGACGCATCCGCATTTACGACGAGCGTGTCTCCGAAAAAGAGCAGCGGCTTCGTCGTCAGCGTCCCCCCGTCGTTCCCGGCGTTCACCGAAACGAACCCGTCCAGACGGAGCGTTGCCAGGCCGATCCCGCTGTCGCGCGGATCCATGTGATACGTGTGCCAGTGCCGCCCGGTGATCCCCGTGTAATAGAATCGAATCTCGTCCCCGACAACCAGCGGCGGATGGTGCGGATAAATCTGCCCCCAGTCCCAGTCCTTCTTGAATTCGCCATAGGGAAGAAACGTGGCCTGATCAGCCGCCTGCTTCCAATCGCGTTCCTCCCGCAAGCCGCTGGCGGCCAGGGCGCCCTCTTTCAGCACCCGCTGCCAGGTGACTCCATCTCGGCTGAAGACGAGCTGATTGTTGACCCGATCCATCCACGGCTGGTCCTCGGGAATCGGTTTGATCGTTTCCCCGTGGTACGTATTGAGCACTCCGATGTACACCCCCGCATACGGCATGGCACCCATCGTGTACAGTTCCGTGGCATATGGCGCGTCCAGCTTCCCTTTCTTGACGACCGTCACCTTTGGGGACCAATGCAGAAAATCTTCGCTTTCGATCCGGCTGATAATTCGTACATTTGGCGGACCAAAACGGAGGTAGGCGACAAAACGGTTCAGCCGCGCGTCCCAGTAGGGGGCGATCTGCGTATCGCTGTAAGGAATCAGCGGGTTTTTCGGCTCCGGTCTCCAGTGGACTCCATCCGCCGAAAAGGCGACGCCGCTTTGGAGCGAACTTGGTTTTCCAGTCGGCTGTCCCAGATAGAGCATCTTGAACCGCCGCGCGGGGTCTTTCTCCGCGGCGTCGATGAGTACCCCCGCTCCTGCGACCCAGGGCTCGGGCGGGTCAAACAGTGCGAAATTGTTCCCCAACTGCGGATCGGTAATTGGCTTGTCCCAGGTGATTCCGTCGCGCGACGTGACGTAGCCCAGCGATCCCCTGGCATCTTTGTCGTCGTGCCAGATCTGATACCAGATCTTGTACAGGCCATCCCGCTCGTCACGCACCACCGCCCCATATCCGAATGGCGAAGAGAGCTTTTCCTCCCACGGCTTGTCGCGCCGAATGAGTGGATTTGCCGGATGCTTCACCGGCTGGTTGAGGACTTTGGTCGCCCCGGACAACTCGCCAATCAGATAATTGTCGATGAAGAGCTGCTTGCCGTGGATGACCAGCGCTTGGCCGGCCACCTCATCGTCGAGTTCCTTGAACATGCCGGGCGGCGCCTGGCGATTCTGCGCCGCCAGCGGAGAACCGAGGCAGCAGTTGGCGACCGCGACGACCGCCGCAATCCAGAGCGTACGAGGCATAGCGCAGTTCCTGGTGTTTTATTTTTCCGCGGCCAACGACCCGGCCAAGCCCCCGCGCACTCCCGCACCGGTGACCTTCTCAGCCGAACCATCTCTCATCCAGAGGCCGGTTGTCAACTCAGTCCAAGCCGGCGCGCCGTCCGTTGGAGGCTGTTCACTCGCTCACGAACTGAAACGCGAACAGGTCTCCGTCGGAGAGGACAAATCGCAGCCGCACCGTCCGGCCCGCCAGCGAACCAACCAGTTGGCTTCCCTTCCACGAGGCGCTGGCCGCTGTGGAATCTCCAAACAACTCGTCCGCGTCGGCGAGCGAATACCCCGGAATCGGCCTCCCGTCGGCATCCTGAAGTTCAACCCGCAGGTTTCCGGCGGCGGAGGTCGCGTAATTCAAGGACAGCCGCGCTCCCTGAAATTTCAGCGGCCGGGTGACCAGTTCTCCCCCGGCCAACGGTGCATGAAACGAGACAAACCCATCCAGTCGAATCGTGTAGCGCCTCAGGCGATGCAGTTCGTCCCGCCAGGAACCCTCATTGAAATGCAGCGAAATCTCGTTCGGCAAACCGGGTTGCTCGGCCCGCGTTTCGAACAGGCCATAGCTTTGATAGTTGTCGCCATAGATCCACCTCCCTTCACCCTCTGGACCTGGCCGCAGAAAGGCTTCGTCCCACCTGGTGAACGACAGTCCGTCGCGGCTCGCCATGATCAGCCCGTCGGTCACCTCGGCGCCGCTGTAGGCGTTGCTCCCTTTCACCGCGGCGACAAACTGCGCCCTGGTCTGGACCGGTTCCAACCGGCGGGCGTGGTCCGACAGCGGGCGACCCACAAACCGGGTTGGGAAGCCCAACAGGATCTGCGGCGCGCGGTAGTAGGGGGCCACCTGGTTAGTATACATCTGTTGTGGCGGAGAATCGGGATAGGTCAACCCCACCGGCTCGGACCAGGTTTGAAAGTCGGTCGAGTACGACATGCCGATCGATCGCAGCCCTTGAAAAGCCCCCTCGCTGAAATACCGGACATACATTGCATACCGCTGGCGATCCGCATCCCAGAAGACCGTGTTGTGCGAGTCGAACGCTCCCTGCGTGACCACTGGACCAGCACTCAGTCGCGACCAGCGAATCCCGTCAGCCGATTGGAACGACAGGAGTCCCTTGCTGGTCGTCGTCCCACCCACCGCCTTGTAGCGCTGTTCCGGGGGGGAGTCGGGATTGGTGTCCTTGAAGGGAGCGAAATTGTGGGTCTCGGGTCCACCCCGCCAGATGATGTTGTTCTTTTTCACTCCGCTGTTGTCCTGCGTCGGCGGCCAGTCGAACAGTCCCAGTTCGGGCTTAACCCAATGCACGCCATCGCGGCTCTCGGCATAACAGACGACCTCTCCCTGTGCCTGCCGCAAAGGAGGCGGATCGATGATGTAGCGATGCCCGCGATAATACATGCGGTAGATGTCACCATCC
Source organism: Planctomycetales bacterium (assembly GCA_046152955.1). GTDB lineage: Bacteria > Planctomycetota > Planctomycetia > Planctomycetales > Planctomycetaceae > SIAF01. The sequence goes on from JBJXGA010000394.1 coordinate 5,033, forward strand.
TGAAACACCGTGGCATAACCGCTGGCGTTCCCTTCCCACGGCAGTTCGAAGGTCAGCGCCACTTCGCGCGGCGTGGGATGGTGCAGCCGCAACTCGCCGCGTCGCTCCAAACGTTCGATCAGCGCCCGATCAATGAACAATTCGCGCCGCGACCCGATTTCCACCGGCTCGGCAGCCACGAGCGCCGCCTCGGGAATCAGAGCCAGGCCGACGACCAGAGACGTCAGGACGATGCGCATGTTTTTGGACTCCGTCGGATCACATGGGTCAGCAAAGGGTATCAGTACGGACGGATTTAACGGCGAGCGGATTGCCGACTGTGCAAGCTGAAAATCGGAAGAACGAAAAGCGGGAAAGATTTCCCGCAGTCCATGGGGTCACCGCGCTCACAAAATTTGCCGAATGACCTCACCCTGACTGAGAGGGAACGGGCGGCCGACCGGGTCGTGCAGTTCGGTTCGCGGGTCGTAACCCAGGGTGTGGAAGATCGTGGCGGCGACGTCAGCCGGCGTGACCTTGCCGGAATGGGGCTGGGCGCCGTCCCGGTCCGATTCTCCATGGACCACCCCCTCGCGGATGCCTCCCCCTGTCAGGGCGATGGAAAACACCGGACCCCAATGGTCCCGTCCGGCCTGCGGATTGAACCGCGGTGTGCGGCCGAACTCGCCTGACCAGACCACCAGCGTTTCCGCCAACATACCGCGCTGTTCGAGGTCTTCGATGAGCGCCGAATAAGCGCGGTCCATGAGCGGCATAAGGAGCGTCTTGAGGCTCTGATTGTGGACCTGGTGCGTGTCCCACCCTCCCTGATTGGGAGCGTCCTTAATCCGGGTCCAGTTGATCTGCACGAGACTGACGCCCGCTTCGACCAGCCGCCGCGCCAGGAGCAGGCTCTGGGCGTAGCGACTCATGCCATAGCGCTCGCGCACGGCGGGGGGTTCCCGCGCGATGTCAAACGCCGTGCGGGACTTCTCCGATTGCAGGAGGTCCAGCGCCTGCACGGCGTCCAGTTGATAGCGCGCGACCGCGGCCCGACGTTCCACTTCGCTCAGACGCCGGTCAACCTGTTCCAGCAGACGTTGACGCCCCTGAAACCGCGGCGCGCTCATGTCGGGGGGGAACGCCAGATCGGGAGGTTTGAAATCGGGAGAGGAGGGATCGCAATGGATCAGCCACGGATCGGCGGTCCGACCGAGGAATCCGCCATCTTGCCCCGGCCAGGGGAAGTTGCCATCGTTCCAGATATGCTCGGGAAGCACCACCGACGCCGGAAGCCCCGGTTCCCGGCGGCGGAGCCATTTCACCATCGCCGCGACGCACGGCCAGTCGTTCGGCGCTCCCACCCGCGCGCTCTCCACGTTGAGCGGAATGTGCGGTCTCCCGGTCAACATCTGATAGCCGCTGGAAGAGTGGGCGTTGTCCCCGGTCGCGACCGCACGGAGCACCGCATGCTTGTGCGCCAGTTGGGCGACCTGCGGCATCAACTCGCACACGTCGAGACCGGGCAGCGACGAGGCGATCGGCCGAAACTCCCCACGAATCTCCACCGGTGCGCCAGGTTTGGGATCCCAGGTTTCATGTTGCGGCGGCCCACCGGTGAGATTGACGAGGATACAGGCCTTGGCCTTGCCAAACGGGGATCCCCCTCCATCGACCGCTCCCTGCGTTCGGCGGGCGTGAAGCAGCGCCGGCAGAGACAAACTAAGCGCGCCCAAGCCGCCAACGCGCAACCATTCGCGGCGCGTCACCCCGTCGCACAACCGGATTCCATCGTCGTAGAAGCTGAGCACGTGCCGCTGCTCCTCAAGGCGTGCAAGCCGTTCCGAAACCTATTCGCCAGATCGCAGACTCTCCCTACAAAAGGGTTCTCCCAACAATGGGGCTGCTCCGAATAATTGATCTTAAAGGAACCGAGGGGAGCGGAACAAGTCCGTGATACCGCTCACCAGTGTTTTTGGCTGGGATCGGGCACGATTCCTGTGGAATACATCAAAAAAAGTCGAGCGTCGCCACGAATCGGTCGTCAAAAAGCTTCCGAAATCCACCGACTGTCTCCCTCTGCCGGACGGACGAAGAGGCAGAGGATTGATTTCCAGCCTCCCATCAACGGTGGTATGATCACGCAATGGGAAAGCCAGAACGCAAGCGACAGGGTCCGATTGGCATCCTGACTCCGATCGTCATTCGTGAGGCCAAAGTTGCCATATCGGTGGCAATCTTGATTCTGGGGTGCATCGCAGTCCTGGGGGTCGGTGTGCTCGTCTCGCTGATGCTCGGTGCGTGAGGATTCGCGAATTCAGGCTTCCTGTCTGAAACCCCGATCTGAACGCGAATGTCCCGTCGTTTCAGAAATCTCTCCGACACAGAAATCTCTCCGGATTGCTCTCCGGGAACGCCGCATGCTATACTCATGCGTGCGAAAAATGACCCCATTTCTCCACTGACTTACCAAACTCCCGAGAGGAATCCATGAGCGATCGCAACCCACCGGCTATCCTCCAGGCCCCAACGCGGCGCGATTTTCTGAAGAACTCGACCGTGGCCGTCGTGGGGGGGGCCTTTGCCAGCCAGTTGAGTCTGACCCCCAGTCTATTCGCCGCGGGAAGCGACGTGCTCCGGATCGGTCTGGTCGGCTGCGGCGGCCGGGGAAGCGGCGCTGCCATGCAGGCCCTGAACGCCGATCCGAACGTCAAACTGGTGGCGATGGGAGACGCCTTCGCCGACAAATTGCAGGACAGCCTGAGCAACCTCCGTGGCTCCCCTTTGGGGGACAAGGTGCAGGTCGACAGCAATCACCAGTTTGTGGGGTTTGACGCCTACAAGCAGGTGATCGACAGCGAAATCGACGTCGTACTGCTCTGTTCGCCCCCCCATTTCCGCCCGGCGCATCTGGCGTACGCCGTCGAAAAGGGAAAGCACATTTTTGCGGAGAAGCCAGTGGCGGTGGATGGACCGGGGGTTCGCTCGGTCTTCGACAGTTGCCGGCTCGCCAAGGAAAAGAATCTGTCGCTCGTTTCCGGCCTCTGCTGGCGGTATGACCACGGCATGCGGGCCACGTTCGACCAGGTGCTCAGCGGCGGCGTGGGGGACATTCTGGCGATCCAGGCCACGTACCACACGCAAACGCTGAAGAAGTTCCCGCGGCAGCCGGAATGGAGTGATATGGAATTTCAGCTCCGGAACTGGAACGGATTTACCTGGCTCTCCGGAGACTTCAACGTCGAACAGCACGTCCACAGTCTGGACAAAGTTGCCTGGGCGATGAAGGACGAGCCGCCGGTTCGGTGTACTGGAAGCGGCGGACGCCAGGCGCGGACCGGAGACGAATCGGGTTGCGTCTACGATCATTTCAGCGTCGTTTATGAATACGCCAACGGCGTCAAGGCGTTCTGTTCCTGCCGCCAGATCGATGGCTGCGACAACGACGTCTCCGATCACATCTTTGGCACCGCCGGGACGTGCGACGTCTTCAGCCACCAGATCAAGGCGGGGAACGAGGTCAAGTGGAAGTTCCGCGGCCAGAAGGGGGACATGTATCAGACAGAGCACAACGAGTTGTTCGCGTCGATTCGCAATGCCCAGCCGATCAACAATGGCGACTACATGACCCGCAGCACGCTGATGGCCATCATGGGCCGGATGTCGGCGTACACCGGCAAGACGATCACCTGGGAACAGGCCCTGGCGTCCAAGGAAAACCTCACGCCGGCCCGCTATGAATGGGGTCCGCTGGCGACCCCGGCGATCGCGGTTCCCGGCGTCACGCAGTTTGCGTGAGGCGGGTCGCTGTCGCCCCTCCTGTTGCAATTTCAGCCTCCTCGTTGAGTTCACGCTTCCAGGTGACGCGCGATGCGATTTGTCACGCGGTTGCTGTTCGTGTTGTGCCTGCTGGCGCCCGGTTTTCCGGCGCCTGCGGCACCGGACGACCTGCTGGAAATCACAGCCGACACGACCCTCGATCCGCAGCGGACGTATGGAGCGATCGTCATCAAAGCCTCGGGCGTGACGATTGACGGCCAGGGAGCGTGGCTGGTCGGACCGAAGCCAGGCGCTTCGAAGGAGTTTCAGGGGACGGCCATTTCCGCGCGGGGGGTCTCGCGCGTGACTCTGAAAAACGTCAATGTCAAAGGGTGGGAAACCGGTTTGAGCGTCACCGACGGCGAAGGGTGGCACATCGAGAATTGCAACTTTTCAGACAACTTTCATGACCCCTCCTTCGGCTGGGGAGAAAACGGCCGCCGCGGTGGAATCGTGCTGCAACGGGTCCGCAAGTCAACCTTGCGGAAGAACACCGCCCGCCGCGTCTGGGACGCCTGCGTGCTGGTCGATGCGGATGACAATCGAATTGAAGCCAACGACTTCTCGCGAACATCGAACACTTGTTTGAAGCTCTGGCATGCCTCGCGCAACGTCGTCGTCAAGAACAACCTCAGCTACGGCATCCGCATCGACCCCGGCGAAGTCCACGCCCGCGACTCGACCTGCGTCCTCATCGAGAGCGGCTCGAATGACAATCGGTTTCTGAGCAACGATTGCACCCACGGCGGCGACGGCATCTTCATCCGCGTCCTCAACGGCTGGGTCAGCACCGGCAACCTTTTCGAAGAGAACGACTGCTCGTTCGCCAACAACAACTGCGTCGAAGCGTGGTCGCCACGCAATACGTACATTCGCAATAAGGCCAATCACGGCAGCTACGGGTTCTGGCTGGGGGCCTCCGATCAGACGGTCCTGCTCGAAAACGAAGCCTCGTTCAATGGCCTTCCCGACGGACAACACAATTCGCCGCACCTGCCTGACAAGGGGCACGCCGGCATCGTGTTCATGTTCGGCCCCTCCAGTCACACCGTCGTCCGTGGCAATCGCTGCGAAGGAAATCACGGCGCGGGGATCGCCCTGTTTGGGGATCAACCGACGCAAGGGGCCAAGTGGAAGGCGTTCCACTGGATCATCGAACAGAACACGCTGACGGACAATCGCTGGGGCATCTTTGCGCAATACGCCGACTGGATTGACGTGGCGGCGAACGTCATGCAGAACAACCAGGCGGGAAATCTGCACGACGCCGGCGGAGTGACGCGCCTGACTCAGCGGCCTCCTGTTCCTGAAATCGCCAAGCACCCTCGTGCGGTGCTCGAAGGGCCGCATCATGCCAGGGTGGGGGAAGAAATCCTGTTCGACGCGCGGCTCTCATCCGACCCCGAGCGCCACCCTCTGACGTATCGCTGGGATCTTGGGGATGGGACGGATTCGACCGCCAGCCATGTCGCGCACTCCTTTCGAGCCCCCGGTTTTTATCGCGTCGGGCTGACTGTGAAGAACGGCCTGTTGTCGGACCTGGCGTGGCGCGACTTCTACGTCGTTGGCGATCTCCCCGAAATCGGCACCGAAGGGAAGGCTGCCGACTGGTCCTGGATCGACCCTCAATCAAAGGTGACGTTTCTCGACGATCAGGAAACGAAAATCGCCGGCGCCTCGTCGCTGTTCGCCCAGGTCGCCCCCTATGGCGGCTTTCGCCTCAACCTGCAATTTCCCAAATCGAAACGAGCGGGCTGGAAACTCGAAGGAAAGCGGCACCTGGTGTTCTGGTTTCGCGGAATCAACGAAAACCTCCCCGCCTGGCAGGACGCCAACCCGATTGTGACGCTCCACGAGACCGACGAGAAATTCCTGCGGCTCACTCCTCAGGGAGACTTTCTGAGCCAGCCGCCATACAACGAAGCGCGCGAAGGCTGGACGTACTTCGAAGTGCCGCTGGCAGGGAACGAACGCTGGCAGCGCGAGGGGGACGACCTGTCAGTCGTCAACTATCTGACGATCGGTTTTGATTCGTGGGGCGCCCCGCCGTTGCGGATCTGGCTGGATGGCATGGCGTGGGAATGAGGGAAATGATGGAATTCAAAGGCTATGTCGGCAAAGTCGAATTCGACGACGAGGCCGGGATATTTCACGGAGAGATCATCAATACCCGCGATGTCATTACGTTTCAGGGGAAGAGCGTTGCGGAATTGACCAGGGGCTTCCGCGATTCGGTGGATGATTACCTGGAATTCTGTCAGCAGCGAGGTGAGGCTCCCGAGAAGCCGTTCTCAGGCCAATTTGTCACCCGTGTTGCCCCCGAGCTGCACCGGCAAGTCAATGCCGCCGCCGCGATTTCCGGCAAGAGCTTGAATGCCTGGGTGGCCGAACAACTCCAGAATGCTGTCCAGCGTGTCGCTGCCGTCAAACCGAAAGGCAGAAAGTCATCCACCAAAACGAGAGTTGCGAAGTAGGGGGCCAGACGTCCGAATTCAGGACTTCGCGCACAGGCTGAAGTCCTTGGAAAAGATCGCAGCCATGCGCATCACGTTTCTGCCGAAGACGGCAGAAAGATCTGCTCGCGAACCTCGATCCCCAGCGCCCGGACGATTTCCTGGAGGCGCGAGAGACTGGCCGACTGAAAGTCGGTCGCCTCATAGCGCTGAATCTGCTGTTCCTTCAAACCGAGCCGCTTGGCCAGAGCCCGTTGGCTCAGTCCGGTGGCGATTCGCGCCTTAACCAACGCAGACGGCAAATCGTCAAACGACTCCCCCTGCCAGCCAGCCTGTGCTGAAGGCGGCCTGGAAGTTGTAGCCGCCGATCGGTCCGTCCAGGTCGAGAATCTCCCCCGCCAGATACAAACCGGGGACCACTTTGCTCTGCATCGTCCGCGAATCGACTTCCGCCAGCGTGACTCCGCCGGCGGTCACCTCGGCCTTGGCGAATCCCAGCGTCCCTTCCACCGGAATCTGACACTGTTTGAATGCCGACACCAACAGCCCCCGCTGTGCCGCGGAGAGTTCCGCCGCGCGCTGCCCTGGATCGATCCCTGTCTGCTGCAACAGCGCATCCGTCAATCGCCGCGGCAGTTCTTCCGGCAGAATCGACGACAGTTGCTTGCGCCCCGCGGATTGTCCCAGCGCTCTCAGCCGCGCATCGAATTCGGTTGCCGCCAGCCCTGGTAGAAAATCGCATTCCAGCGCCAGCGACTGTGGTTGCGGAAGTCCCGTGATCTCACGGCTCACGTCGAGGACGGCAGGACCAGAGACACCGAAATGGGTAAACAGAAATGAGCCGCAACGCGCAAGACCGCCGGCGCCCCGCGATGCCCCGGAACCGACGGACCCGGCTTGCGAACTCGGTTCACCCTCGGCCACAAGCGCTCTGGGGGCCACGCGCACTCCGACGTCGCTCACCGTGATTCCCTTGAGCGCGTGGACCCAGGGAGCGGAAGTTGTGACGGGGACGAGCGCCGGTCGAGAAGGGACGAGTGTGTGTCCCAACCGCTCCATCCAGAGGTAGCCGTCGCCGGTCGTGCCACAACCGGGATACGACCGACCCCCGGTCGTCACAATCAGCTTCGAGCAGGTCCAGGTGCGATGCGCCGTGACCACTTGCCACCCCGGCTCTGCTTGTCGAATGTCGCACACTGGCTCATCGAGCGCCAGTTGGGCGCCGCTCCGCTGCAATCGACGGAGGAGCCCTTGCAACACGTCGGCCGCCTTGTCGCTCCGCGGAAAGACCTTTCCGGTCGCTTCCACTTTGGTGGGAACCCCTTCCGCGGCGAGCAACTCCACGATCTCCTGCGGGCCGAGCGAGGCCAACGCGGAATGCAGAAACCTCCCCTGCGTGCCGAACGCCATCACGATGCCGCGCGCATCGGTGGCATGCGTGACATTGCACCGGGTTCCCCCCGACATCAGGATTTTCACCCCCGCCTTGCCGTTCTTTTCCAACAAGGCGGTCCGCAATCCGAGTTCGGCAGCGCGCGTCGCCGCCAGCAATCCCGCGGCTCCCGCCCCAATCACCAGCACATCCCAGTCGGGCATGAAACGAGAGTCGAAATTTGAAGGGAGACGATATGTACCGCGGGCATGCCAGGGAGGTTCGGTCGGGCGCAGCAGCGCCGACGCGCCCGGCGAGTCGCCGGTCGTGATGAATTGTAAACCGCTCCTGCCCCCCCTACCATCCTGCGATGCCCCCGCCCCCTGTCATTGCCTGTCACACGACCTGTTACGGACCATTTGGCGGAGCGGTCGCCATCGAACAGACGCGCGCGGCTGGATTGGAGTGGATCGAACTGCCGATCCGGACGGCAGGTGTTGGGACTCGATGGGGCGACGAACCCCTGGTCAGCAGCGAATCGTCGCTGGCGGAATTGGCCTCGGTCGAGCGCCTGCTCGTCGGCTACGGAGTCCAGGTTGCAACCTGTACCTGTCTGGCAGGGAACCCCCTGCATCCCGATCAATTGCAACTCGCCAAACGGAAGCTCGACCTGGCGGCGCACTTCGGCGTCGCGGTGGCGATCGTCAACGGGGGAGCGGCGGAAAACGGGGTGGAACTCGAAAACCTGCTAGTGGCGATCCGTGAACTGGGAGACCATGCCGACACGCTGGGGATCACCGCCTGCCTGGAGATGCAGCGCGGGACATGCGTCAACCATCGGGAGATGTTGCATTTCCTGGCGCAGGTCGATCATCCCCGCATTCGCGGCAATTTCGACACCGGCAATCTGCTGTATTACAACGAGAACGTCCATCCCGAGGTGGCGCTGGCCAAGAGTTGTCACCGGATCAAACACGTGCGGCTCAAGGATTCGATGGGGGAACCGGGACGCTGGTACGCCCCGGCCCTCGGGCGCGGCGGCGCGGTTGATTTTCTGAGAACGTTTCAGATCATGCGCGATTGCGGATTTCGAGGACCGTACAGCATCGCCACGGACGGGATCGCGGGAGAGCCCGATCTGACGCTGGAAGAACGCCAGCAGCGCGTCGTCGAAAGCGTCCGTTATCTGCGGTCGCTGGGCTATTTCGATTGACGTCGCGGGGCAGGTTCGTCGCGCCGGTTCTTGCAATCCGGCTCCTACCCTCCCACAATCAATGGCGGTTCCCCCGTTTCCCGGCGGCGCCGCTTGCCTTCCACCCAGATCAATGCACCAGGAGTCTTTCATGTCTGCCCCGTTACTTACCGTCGTTCCGCAGCTTCTGGATTTTTGTCGCGATCGCACTTTGGCAACGCTCACAGCCATCGAACAGTTGCCCGATCCGACCGCTGTTCTGGGTTGGCGCCCCGGTCCGGGACGGGCGCACATTGCCTGGCAGTTGATGCACGTGGGGATCACCGAAGAACTCTTTGCCACCGATCGCTTTCGCGGAACAGCCCCGGCGTTTGCCGATCTGGTCCCCCGATTCCGCGGCGGCAGCACCCCCGACGATGAAATTCCCTCGCCGGCCCGGATTCGGGAGGTGCTGGCCCAGTCGCGCGAGCATCTGCTCGCGACGATCGGCTCCCTCAGCGAAGCCGATCTGGCGACGATTCCCCCTGCGCTGGCAGCGCGCGGAATCACCATCGGCAAAGCGCTGCAGATCATCGTCTGGCACGAAGGACATCACCAGGGACAGGCCCACATCACGTTGAACCTCTACAAAGCCGCGCATCCCACCGGTTGAAGCTCCTGAACGCGCCGCGACCAACCTGCTGATCACATCGAGAATTCCTCGACTGGAACTCGTGATGTTTTTCGAAACCATCCTGCAATTGCTGCGGAATACGCTTCGATGGGGAGTCGTTTGCGGCGCGGTTATCCTCCTTTCGGGGACCGTCGGCACGTTGGCCGCGGACGAACCGGCGGGCGAGAACGTCGCCAGCCGCATGGATGCCGCGCGCGAGCACTTCCAAAAGGGACGCTACGACGAAGCCCTGGAAGCGTACGAGGAATTGGCCAGGGAGGGTGCGGATGCGCCGCGCGTGGCCATCGGTCGGAGCCGCTGCCTGGAAGCGCAGGGCGCCCGGCGGCAAGCGACTCAGGCGGTCCAGGAGGCGGTCGATCAGCATCCTGGTGATGCCGGATTGCTCGCGCGGCTGGCGGAGTTGCACCTGGCGCAAGGCGCCCAGGACCTTGCGCTGGAGGCGCTGGAGCAGGCGCTGCAGGTGGATCCCGACCATCCCCTGGCCCGAATCGTTCAGGCCGATGCCTGGGCTGCCTCGGGAAAACTCGCCGAAGCGGACGACGGCTACCGCTGGTTCGTCAAGTTTTACAATCGAACGCAGCCGACCGATCCCGAGACACTGATGCTCGTCGCGCGGGGAGCGACCGAATACGCCCGCCGTCATAAAGTCACCGACGTCTTTCACTTTGTCATCAACACCCTGTGTCCCGACGCACTGCAGCAGGACAAGAACTTCTGGCAGGCGCATCTCGTCGCCGGGCGGCTGCTGCTGGAGAAGTACAACCGGGGCCAGGCGATGCCCGAACTCCGCGCCGCGCTCAAGATCAACCCCCGCGCGGCGGACGTCCAGACCGCCCTGGCTGAGGCCGCCTTGCAGGACCATCTGCTTTCCGAGGCGGAGCAACTCGCGGATCGGGCCTTGGCGATCAATCCGCGGCACGTCGCGGCGCTTCTCGTGCTGGCCGACTTAAGACTGGAAGACGGCGACTTTCCACAGGCGCGAAAGCAGGCCGAACAGGCGCTGGAAGTGAATCCGCATGACGAACGGGTGCAGGCGCGGCTGGCGGCCTGTGATCTGTTTGAAGACGGGGCTCCCCCCGCCGCTGAACTCGACGAGCTCTTCGCCAATCTCGACGCCATCGACGAAGCGGCGATCAAAACGCCAGCGCGGTTCAGCCGCCGGTTGATCGACGTGGCCCGCCGCAATCCCCATCCCGGGTGGTTTTTGACCCTCGTAGGGGAACGGCTGGAAGCGCGCAAGCAGTTTGATCTGGCGGAGCGCTGCTACCGACAGGCGATCGAGTCGCTCCCCAAGCTGGCTGGTCCCCGGAACGCGCTGGGGATGCTTTATATGCGCGTGGGGCGGAACGCCGACGCGGCCAAGATTTTGGACGCCGCCTTCGCGGTCGATCCGTATCATGTCCGCGTCAGCAACATGCGCAAAGTGCTCCGGCTGCTGGAAGGGTACGAAACGATCGCTACCGACCATTTTGTGATCCGCGTCGATGGCCAGGCCGATCGGATTCTCGGCCGCTACATGGCCGAGTTCCTCGAGGAGGAGTATCCGGCACTGGTGCAGCAATTCAGATATGAGCCCCCCGCGCGGACGCAGTTTGAAATCTTCAACAAGGCCAAGGGACTGAGCGGTCATCAATGGTTCAGCGCGCGGATGGTCGGCCTTCCCTGGGTACAGACGATTGGCGCCTCGACCGGGATGATCGTGGCCCTCGCCTCGCCGACCGCCTCGGAGAAACCGTTCAATTGGGCGCGGGTGCTCAAGCACGAATTCGTGCATATCCTCACCCTGCAGCAGACCAATTTCAACATCCCGCACTGGTACACTGAGGCGCTGGCGGTCACCAGCGAGGGCTATCCCCCCCCCGAATTGTGGAACAGGCTGCTCCTTGAACGGGTTCCCGCCGACCAGGTGATGAACCTCGACAACATCAATCTCGGCTTCATCCGCCCCCGGACACCCACCGATTGGAACATGGCCTATTGCCAGAGCTTTTTGTACGCGCGGTACATGACCGAAAAGTTCGGCCCCGACGCCACCGCGCGGCTGCTGGATGCCTATCGCCGAAATCTCTCCACCGACCAGGCGCTCCCCGAGACGTTCGGCGTCGATAAGCAGACATTCGAGAAGGGATATCGCGAGTACCTGGACGGCGTCGTCGCCGGCCTGCGCGGCACGCTCCCGGAGCCTCCCGTGACCTTGGCCCAGGCCGAGAAGGCACATCGCGCCGCCCCCAACGATCCTCGTCCCGCCGCCCGATACGCGCTGGAACTCTTCAAGATCAATCGCCGCAAAGACGCCCGCAAGCTGGCGGAAACAGTCCTCGAAACGCACCCCGCCGAACCGCTCGCGGCCGTTGTCATGGCGCAGCTCGCCCTCCGCGGCGAAGACCCCCAGGCGGCCATCGCCCGGCTCGAACCGGCTCTCGACCGGACGCAGCCCCATCCGCTGGTCCTCGGCCTTCTGGCCGAACTGCAATTCAAGCAGGGACAGTACGACGCGGCGATCGCCCTCTATGAACAGGGGTTGACGCACGACCCGTCGCACCTCCCCTGGCTCAAGGGATTGGCCGCTTCTCTGCTGAAAGCCGGCCGCACTGACGAACTGCGGGCGGTGTTGGAAAAGCTGTCAGTCACTGACGGCGACGACGCCCCCGTCCGGCAGAAGCTGGCGGAGATGGCCCTGGCGAGAGAAGACTTCGCCGCGACCGTTCGCTATGCGCGGATGGCGCTGCACATCGACGTCCTCGACGTCGACACGCATTGCCTGCTCGCTAAAGGCTACGCCGGCCTGGCCCGCCACGACCAGGCGGCGGCAGAATGGACCGTCGCCCTGGAACTCAAACCGGACGATCCGAAGCTCACGGTGGAACTGGCCCAATCTGAAGCCGCCGCCGGGCACACCCAGGCCGCCGAAAAACGCCTGCGAACGCTGCTTGAGCAGCATCCCGATTTCGAACCCGCCCAAGCCGCGCTGCAATCGCTCGCGGACGCTCCTTCCCGATCGAACGATCCCCGCTGAATATGAACGCCGATTCTCCGCCCCCGGTCCCGGCCCAAGCACCGTCTCTGTCCCCTTCCCCTGGACCGGTCCAAGCACTAGCCCAGATCTCGTCCGAGGCCCAAGCCCCGTCGCAGGCACAGATCCTGTCTCAGGCGCCGGTCCAGATCGGGGATGAAGCCTGCTCATCGGCCCCGTCACGTGCCGCGTCTCCGTCCCAGCTCTCGTCCCCGGCCGCGTCGCAAGGCCCGTCCCAACTCCAGGTTCAGTCCCAAGCACCGGCCCCGTTGCAGCGATCTTTCTCGCTCGCCGACCTGCAGGCCCTGATCCGCGCGATGTACTCCTCCAAAGACGAAGCCCGCGGAGTCGATGGCACCTTCATGTGGCTCATGGAAGAGGTGGGAGAACTCGCCGCCGCGCTCCGCGAAGGAACCCCCCAGGAACTGGCCCACGAATTCGCCGACGTCCTGGCCTGGCTGGCGACGATCGCCAACGTCGCCGGAGTCGATTTGCAGCAAGCCGTCCTGGACAAATACGGCCAAGGCTGCCCCGGCTGCGGCCAATTCGTCTGCCAGTGCGACCTGAGCGAAAAGCCGTAGGCCCTGTCGGTGGATTTCTCCGAAATCCACAATCGCGCGAGAGCCACTCTTTCTTACTTCAAACCCCCAACCGCCAGACCAAGTCCCCCCCGGCTGAACTGTCGCGCTCGCGCCCCACCCTGTGTGGTGTGAAGCCCCGCCATCCCGGGAGGGCGAAGCTCCCGCTGAGCCGCCAATGTGCGTTCGATGATGTCAAACCCCTCCGTTGGGAGTCCCTAAACCAAGTTCCTTGGATTTCCAAAATCAAATCAATCCTCGAATCCCGCCGCTCTCCACCCCCCTCGTGGGGGTGGAAGCACGCCTGAAAGCTACCTCCCCACGCCCCAACTTCCCATTCCGTCGCTCATGAACCTCTGCCCCCACTCCACCTTCAAAGACATCAAACGAAAACTCACCGCCGGCGCTGCGTACCCCCTCGTTCGCGCACCTCGCGCGGCACCAGCGGCTCGACCTCTTTCAAAAGCGCCTCCGCCTCGTCACCCCTTCCTGCCGCTTCGTAGGCCTCCGCCAGAAACTGTCCGATTCTCCAAGCCTGCTTGTCGGAGCGTTTCCAAAGCTTTTCCAGCGAATCGATTCCAGCGTCCAGGTCGCGGACTTCCTTATGTCGGGCGGTCGTCTGAACGCGCGCCAGCCACACCTCTGCGCATTGCAGATCGGGCTTGATCTTCAGCGCCGCTTCCAGGTTCTTGGCCGCCTTCGGCAAATCTTTTTCGCGTTCCACATAACTGCGCCCGATCAGAAAGTAGGTCTCCCAATCCG
>JBJXGA010000402.1:0-13855 GCA_046152955.1 Planctomycetales bacterium
CCCCCTTGCTAAGGGGGGGAGGACGGTGGGGGTTGATAAGGGGGGGGGGATGATGGGGGGACGGATCACGGGGCCGGTGCCGGTAAAATCGACGGTTGCCGTGTCTCCTTGAATCGTGATCTTGACCGCGATCGGCGAGCCCTGGTCGAGATGATCGACGCGCGAATAGACACCATCGGGAATGGCGGCCAGAGCCAGCCGCATCTTGCGTTCGGCTGCGTCCTGAATGTGTTGCATGTACGCCTGGACCACCCCCAGCGTGTAGCGTTCCACCAGTTCCCTCAAGCGCTGCGCTCCGGAGTGATTGGCCGCGACCTGGGCGGCGACGTCGGCCAGATTGTCGCGGACCGAACGGGTCGGATAGGCCCCCGACAGCAGGTGCTCCCGCAATTGCTCTGCGCGCGATTGACCGGCATCCACCAGCTTGAAATTGCGGATCAGAACCCCCTCTTCGGCCAGATTGGTCGAGAACGGAGGCATGCTGCCGGGAACGATTCCGCCGATTTCCGCGTGGTGCGCTCGGCTGGCAGTGAAGAATAGGAGCGAACGGGGGGAAGAAAGTGGATGGTGGATGGTGGATGGTGGATGGTGGATTGATGATGAATCACGATCGACGATCTCCGATCCACGATCCACTGTTTCCTCCCCCCCATGCACTGGCGTGATCACGGTCACATCCGGCAAGTGCGATCCGCCGCGATAGGGGTCGTTGGTGACGAACACGTCTCCCGGTCGGATCACCGGGTTGTCGGCGATGATCCGCTTGACCGTTTCACCCATGGCCCCCAGATGAACCGGGATGTGCGGGGCGTTGACGACAAGGTCTCCGGTGGGAGTGAAGATGGCGCAACTGAAATCGAGTCGTTCTTTGACGTTTGTCGAAAACGAGGTCCGCTGCAGCGTGATCCCCATCTGTTCGGCAATCGATGCGAACAGATTGTTGAAAATTTCCAGCATCACCGGGTCCGCGGCAGCCGACACCTCGCGCCGGGCCACGGCGCCCGAGTCGGTCAACAGGATCTCGCCACGGGGGAGGATTGTCGCCGTGAATCCCGGTTCCACAACGACTGTGGAACTTGGCTCGCACAGGATGGCCGGCCCGGACATCTCATCCCCCGGGTGAAACTGCTCACGGACGAACACCCCGGTCCGATGCCATTGGCCGTCAAACCAGGCCTCCGTGTAATCGACCGGTTCGGGACGGCGCGGAGTGGGGGGGCGCGTCTCTTCGCGCGGTTCAGGTGTCCTCCCAACCAACTCCACGCGGGCGGCGACGATCTCCACCTCGCGCCCGGTGTGTCGATAGCCGTACAGTTGCTGGTGCTGCGCTTCGTAGTGCGTCACAAAGTCCCCATCCTCCGGACGCGGGATATTGATCGTGGCTTCGATCCCTTTGTACCGCAAGTCGAGCGATCGCTTCGGCGGTTCGATCATCGCTGGCGGAATCCCTTCCGACAGCACCTCGTCGCGCGCACGCTGTTCCATCCGCTGAAACAGCGGTTCCAGGGCCGCGATTTCCTCCGCTCGGCAGGGGCGCAACACCGCCTGCTCGCCAAAACGCCGCACGTCGGCCAACCCGATCCCATACGCGCTGAGCACTCCGGACAAGGGATGCGAGAGAATCGTTCGCATCCCCAGTTCGCGCGCGATGGCACAGGCATGCTGCGCCCCGGCCCCACCGAACGTCACCAGCACGTAGTCGCGCGGATCATAGCCGCGCGCCACCGAAATGTTTCGGATCGCCCGCACCATGTTGGCATTGGCGACCCGGGCGAAGCCTTCGGCCAATTCGACCGGAGTGTAGCAGACGCCTCCTTGCGATCGACCGACCTCTTCGCACCAGCGCTCCAGTCGCTGTTGCACCGCCTCCTGGTTGAGCGGAAACGGAAAGCGGGCGGGAATGATCCGCCCCAAAAACAGGTTGATGTCGGTCACCGTCAACGGGCCGCCGCGACCGTAACAGGCTGGGCCGGGGTCGGCCCCCGCACTGTCCGGTCCGACCACCAGTTTCACCCCGTCGAATCCACAGATGCTGCCTCCTCCGGCGGCCACGGTCTCAATCGCCAGCATCGGAGCGACCACCCTGACACCGGCCTTTTTGGTCTCGAACTCGAGTTCATACCGCCCATCGTACCGCGACACGTCGGTGCTGGTCCCCCCCATATCGAACCCGATCGACTTGGAGAACCCGGCCCGTTCCGCCACGCGCGAGAAGCCGATCACCCCCCCCGCGGGGCCGGACAAAATGCTGTCCTTTCCCACAAATCGATCGGCATCCACCAGTCCCCCCGCTGAAGTCATCAGCCGCAGCGTGCTGGTTCCCAAAGGCTTCCGGAGCGATTGGACGTATCTTCGCAGGATCGGATTCAGATACGCGTCCACCACCGTCGTGTCGCCGCGCGAAACGATCTTGATCAAGGGAGAGAGGCGGCTGGAGGTGCTGATCTCCGTGAACCCCTGTTGGCGGGCCAAGTGCTCGACCAGGTGTTCATGCGCCGGATTGGCGAACGAGTGCAACAGGCAGATGGCGATTGACTCGACCCCGGTCGCGCGCAATTCGGCCAAT
Source organism: Planctomycetales bacterium (assembly GCA_046152955.1). GTDB lineage: Bacteria > Planctomycetota > Planctomycetia > Planctomycetales > Planctomycetaceae > SIAF01. The sequence goes on from JBJXGA010000402.1 coordinate 2,567, forward strand.
TGACTGGCCAGCGTCCCCTCATCCGGCGCGCGCAACACGTTTCCCTGCGCATCCATCCGCTCGTCCACCTCCAGCACCCGTTCGAACAGCGGTTCCGGTTTGCGGATCGCCAGGTCGAACAGCCGCGGGCGATCCTGATTGGCGATCAGCAGCACGTCGGCAAAGCCCCTGGTCGTGACCAATGCCGTGCGGGCGCCGCGGCGCGTCAACAGGGCGTTGGTCCCGCGCGTCGTTCCCAGGCGGACGGAGATTGGCGGAATCGGTTCGTCCAGCCGCAACCTCAGCACGCGGCGGATCGCCACCAGCGGCGCTTCTTCCCCCGAGCGGAGTTCGTAGGGAGTCTCCGGAGGCAATTCCGTGGGGAGCAGCGCGGCAGTCGTCAGAACCCCCGACCGCTGATCAAACCCCGTCACGCGGCTGGAAAAAAAGGGCTGCCCCGCCGAGTCAAGCAGGTGAATCTGATAGCCGACCCAGAACCGCGGCGGTTCACCAGCCCGCAATGAGTCGGCAAAGCGGTCCGGCGCCAACGCCTCCGCGACTCGCCCCTTGGTGACCCCCGAACTCAAGACTTTGCATTCCACCAACTTCCCGTCGGGGGCCTGCGCGATGCAATCGGTAAACGTTCCGCCGACGTCGATCCAGAATTCCCAGAGGGGCAACATGAGTGGTGTGGCAAATGGTGCAAAGGGGTGAATGTCGTCTGAAAGACGAGTCGTCCGGAGTATAGAGAATCGCCAGAAAGGTTCCCACACCCGCTCGATCACATTGGACGTTCGCGCACAGTTTGCCCTCCTCCCCTCGCGGGGGGAGGGCCGGCGTGGGGGGGGCGGACGTCTCTCGACTCAACCCACAGAATCGGCCCGCTCAGACCACGTTGGCGCTCCACCCACGTTCTGGCTCAGTTGCCTACTGCCAGGATTCGTGGGGACACCCCCCTGCGAAGGAATCCAGAACCGCCGTTTGCACCCCCCGCAGGCATCGAATACGATGATTGTTCTCATTGTGTCGCACCACGGCTCTTAAGTACGCCTCATTTTCGCCATGTCTGAATCGTCAACACACCGTGCATCCGATGTGGGGGCGGCTCCAGTCCCGCCGGCGGTCGCTTGCCTGGCGGAGGTGCTGGGGACGTATCTGTTGGTGCTCTTGGGGTGCGGTGCGGTCCATAGCGCCGTTCTGACCGGCGCGCAGAGCGGGTTGTGGCAGGTGGCGATCGTGTGGGGGGTGGCGATCATGCTCGCCGCCTACGTCGTGGGGGGGATCAGCGGGGCGCACATCAACCCGGCGATGACTCTGGCCCTGGCGGCCTGGGGGCGGTTCGGTTGGGCCCGTGTGCCACAGTACATCGCGTCGCAATTTGTCGGGGCGTTTGCGGCGGCCGCCACCCTGTTTTTTCTCTACGGACCGTATTTGTCGGAACGTGAAGCGGAGAAAGGGGTGCTGCGCGGCCAGGCCGGAAGCGAAGTCACCGCGATGTGCTACGGCGAGTATTATCCGAATCCGGGACCGGTCTCGACCGCCTCCGGTCCCTATTCCGCCGAGGCGAACGAAAAGTTTCGAGCGCGGGTGCCACACGCCGCCGCGTTTGTCGCCGAGTTTCTGGGAACGCTGATCCTGTCGCTGGTGGTGTTCGCCGTTACCGATGAACGGAATTCCGGTGGACCGGCGCGCGGTTTCGCGCCGGTATTTATCGGATTGACGGTGTCGGTGCTGATTTCGATTCTCGCCCCGTTGACGCAGGCCTGCTTCAATCCGGCCCGCGATTTTGGCCCGCGGCTGTTTGCGTACGTCGCAGGGTGGGGAGAAATCGCGATTCCGGGCCCCAACGGGATCGGCTGTTTCACCGTGTATCTGGTCGCTCCGATTGCGGGAGCGTGGGCCGGGGGTGGGGTGTGGACGATGGGGGTGGGGAGAAAGTAGAAAGTCGAGAGTAGAGAGTGGAGAGTGGAGAGTGGAGAGGGGACCTTAGACAGTAGATAGTGGAGAGTAAATGGTGGTGGGGGAGGAGGTGGCGATGTTTCGGGGAATGCTGAGATCGACTCTGCGGGTTTGTCTGCTGTGGACGTTCTTTGGTTCCGCTCTCGCTTGTGGAGAGGAATTGAAGCCGGTGGACTTGGATCCGCAGCTTCCGTATCAGGCGGAGCGGTCGAATCCGGTGACCTACGAGGTCGACTATTCGATCATCGTCACGGCGCCCTACAAGACGAAACGGTTGCAGGTCTGGCTCCCGCTGGCCTCTTCGGATGTCGGTCAGGACGTGGAAGAACGGACGCTGGCGACGTTTCCGATGCGTGTCGAGCCGGCGATTGCCTCGGAGACCCGCTTTGGAAATCGTTTTGCCTATTTCGAATTCAAGGAGCCGCAAGGAGCGCAGATCATTCGCCAGCAATTTCGCGTCACCGTTTGGGAGCTGCGCTGGAATCTGGATGCGGAGAAGCTGTCCGAGGTGAAGCGCTGGCCCGCGGCCTTCGATCGCTATCGCCAGGGAGACTCACAAGGGATCATCGTCGATGCGCGGCTCGAGTCGGTGCTCCGGGAAATCGTTCCGAGGAACGGGAACGGACTGCGAGACCTGGACAAGGTGTTGACGTGGGTCAACGACAATTTCGAATACGACCATGCCGACGCCTCGCTCCGTGCCGACTCGACGCATGGCTTGCAGCGCCGCCGCGGGCATTGCAGCGACTATCACAGTTTTTGCGCCGCGCTGGGGCGGGCGATGGGCCACCCCACGCGGGTGACCTACGGGATCAACACGTTTCCCAAGAGTTCCCCGTCCCATTGCAAGCTGGAAGCGTATTTGCCCCCCTATGGCTGGGTCAGTTTTGACGTTTCCGAAACTCAGAAACTGACGCATGAGTTGCGAAAATCGCCGGCCCTCTCGGCGGAGGACAAGCAGGTCTTGTCCGCGGCCGCCCACCGTCGGCTGATCCGCGGTTTTCGCGACAACACCTGGTTCGCACAGACCCGCGGCACCGACTATGATCTGGTCCCCAAGGCCAGCGGGCGGGTGAGCGTGGTGCGAACGATTTACGCCGAGGCGGATGGCGTACCCCTTCCCGACCCGGATCCGGCCAATAAGGAACAGACGCGATTTGCCTGGATGACGTCGCAAGAATTCATCCCGGATCGACCGGTCGCTTATCCGTTCAGCGACTGGAACAGCCTGAAGTCAGAACGCGATTGATTGATCACTCCAAGGACTTGACAAGTATGACTCACACACGGTTCATCATGATTGGCGGCTTTCTCGGCGCCGGAAAAACCACCACCGTCTCGCGACTGGCGCGGCACTACATCGACCAGGGACTCAAGGTGGGGATCGTCACCAACGATCAGGCGACCGACCTGGTCGACACGAACAGCCTCCGCTCACAGGGATTTAACGTCGGGGAAGTCGCCGGTTCGTGCTTTTGTTGCAACTTCAACGAGCTGACGGCGACTGTCGAGCGGATCGGTCGCTCGAATCGTCCCGACGTGATTCTCGCCGAACCGGTTGGAAGCTGCACCGACCTGGTGGCGACAGTCATTCGTCCCCTGGTGCAGGTGTATAACGAACCGATCGACGTCGCCCCCTACGGCGTGATTCTCAAGCCCAGCCACGGTGCGCGAATTCTCAAGAACGCCGCGAACGCCGGGTTCTCTCCCAAGGCGGCTTACATCTTCCGCAAGCAGATCGAAGAGGCCGATTTCGTGATCGTCAATCGCCTGGACGAACTCAGCCCCGCCGAACTTCAGGAACTGATGAACCTGCTGGAACAGGAGTTTCCCGGCCGTCCGGTGCTGCAGATGTCGGCCAAGACGGGGGAGGGGTTTTCCGGGCTTTGCGACTTTCTTGACCAGCGCGGCAACTTTGGCCGCCGAATTATGGAGGTCGATTACGACATTTACGCCGAGGGAGAAGCGGAACTGGGCTGGCTCAATGCCAATGTCCGGGTGACGGGGAGCGTGCCATTTCCGTTGGACGATTTGCTGCTGGAGATCATCCGCCGACTGCAAGCCGTGCTGGAGTCCGCCGGCGCCGAAACGGCGCACCTCAAAACGATTGGACTGTGGGAGGGCTTCTACGGAGTGGCCAATCTGGTGAGCAGCTTCACTCCCCCGGAGTTGTCGCTCCCATCGAATTGCCAGGTGCGCCAGGCGCAACTCGTGGTCAATGCCCGCGTCGCCATCGATCCGGAAGTATTGGAGCGGCTCGTCCGAGGGGCAGTGGCCGATTCTTGCGCCGCACGCCAGGCCACAGCCGACCTGATCACCGTGCAGAGTTTTCGCCCGGGAAGACCGGTGCCGACGCATCGCATTTTGGAAACGGCGCAGTAGCTGGATTTCTCCGAAATCCAGACCACGGGAGGGCGAACGTCTTCGTGAGCCGCCGCTGTGGGTGGCACGCGACTGAACCGCACCGTTGGGATGGGATCGACATTCGGCGGGAGTTTTCCGGCTGCCCATCGGCGCGTCGCGCGTGAGCTGAATGCACATTGGTGGCTCGGCGGGAGCCTCGCCCTCCCGCTATGCAGTTCCTGTTCACCGGGGAATTCACTCGATGGAGCGCAAGGCTACCGGTCCGCCGCACAGTCGGCACATGACAGGCAGGATGAACAGCGTGTAGGCCAGCGCTCCGCCCATGCCCCAGGTCAAAACCGTTGCCAGCGGTCGCTGCACTTCGGAACCCAGTCCTCCCCCCAGCGCCGCCGGAACCAATCCCAGAATTGCCGCCAGCGAAACGATCAGAATCGGCCGCAGTCGAGCCAGCGCCCCTTCGATGATCGCCTGTTCCGGGATCAGCCCCCGTTCCATTTGTCGCATCGTCCCTTCCATTTGCAGGATGCCCCCCACGACCGACGTTCCGCACAACACGACCAGCGCCACACCGGCTGACCCATCCAGCGGCATGCCGCGTCCCCACAATCCGACGACCCCGCTCAGCAGCGAGAAGGGAATCACGGGAAGCACCGCCAGCCCCGCGCGCCACGATCGCAAACCGACGATGAGCAGCAGACCCACGGCGGCCGCTGTGGCCGGAACCATCCGCACGAACTCCCCGCGAACCTGCGCCAGGCGGTCGAACGCGCCGATCCAGCGGGTTTCCACCCCCTGCGGCAGGCGCATGGCGGACCTGATCTGTCGCCGCGCCTCGTTGACAAACTCCTCCTCCCTCCCGTGAGCCACGTCGCACCGCACTGCCACAGCCCGCCGACCCCCTTCACGAAAGATATGCATCCGCCCGTCCTGGAAGCTCAGATCGGCAACCTGCGACAGGGGAATGGGAACTTTTCCCTGCGAATAGACCGGCAGCGCTCCAATCCCCTCCGGAGTTGACGCTTCCCGGCGGTCAAATTGCACGACGATGTCGAATCGGCGCCCGGCGTCTTGAATCGCGCTCACCGGCTCTCCCCCCAGCGCCGTGGTGATCATACGGGAGACTTCATCCAGGTGGACGTCGAATCGGGCGGCGCGAAGCCGGTCCGGCTGCAAGACCAATTGCGGCTGCGGTCCTTCCTGTTCGATCCAGACATCGGCCGCTCCGGGGATTTCCCGCAGGATTCCCTCCGCTTGTCGGGCCAAACCCTCCAGATCGTCGAGGTCATTCCCGAGAAACTCGATGGCGAGGTCGGCTGACGTGCCGTTGGCGTCTTCGTTCAGGCTGTCGCTGATGGGCTGGCTGAAGGCAAAATGGAGCGTGGGAAACTCCGCCCGGAGGCGTGCTTCCAAACGGTTGGCCAGGGTCAACTGAAAGTCGCCGCTCCAGTCGCGGCGCGGCGCCAGCCCCACCAGGATTTCCAGTCGATTGGAGGGAAACGGATCGGTCCCCAGATCATTGCGCCCCGCCTGCGACGAGGCCAGCCGCACTTCGGGAAACTCTCGCAGGATGGCGCGCAGCCGCGTGGCCACCGCGCTGGTTCGCTCCAGCGACGTCCCCGCCGGGAGCGCCCCCCGGATCCAGATCACTCCCTCGTCCACATAGGTCGTCAACTCCGTGGGGACTCGCGGAAGGATCCACCACCCCGAACCGACGACCGCCGAGAGAAAGAGCATCGCGACGGGGGCTCGCCACTCGATCAGTCTCCGCAGCAGTCGCGCATACCAGGGGCGGCACCAGGCCACCAGCGGATTTTCCCAGTCCTGATAGCCTCGCGGATACACCAGGCTGACCAGGGCCGGCAGCACCAGCAGCCCATACGCGGCTCCCGCGAGCATGGCCAACAGGACCGTCCAAATCGTGGGGCGAAACAGCAACCCCTCCAGGCCACTCAAGGACAGGATCGGCAGGTGCGCGAGCATCACCGCCAGCATGGACCACATGACGGCGTTGTCCACACGGTCGGCTGCTCCCGCGATCTGACGGCGGAGCGCGGATGTGCTGCCGGGGAGGTCCACCCCTCCTCCCGCCACACGCCAGCGATGCGCGATCTGGTCGGCCAGAACCGCCGAGCCGGCCACCAGCAACCCGAAATCGATTGTGCCGATCGACAGCAAGCGGATCGGCTCGCCTGCCAGGTGCAGCGGAACGAGCGCCACTAGCAGCGAAAAGGGAATCGTCAGCGCCACCAGCAGCGTCATCAACGGCTCGCCCAGAAACAGGAGCAGCACCAGGAGCGCCAGCGCCATGCCGAATCGCACGCTGTGCGAAACCGTCGTCCACACCTGATCGATCAGTTCCTGCCGATCATAAAATGGAACGATCCGGACCCCCGCGGGAAGCACTTCCCGATTGATTTGGGCGATCTGCGCGCGCAGCGCCGCCAATGTGGCTGGAGCGTTCTCTCCACGTCCCATCAGCACAATCCCTTCCACTCCCTCCGCGACGTCGTCTTTACCGAAGACTCCCGCAGGACGCCGCGGCTCGATCGATACCTGGGCCACGTCGCGGACATAGACCGGGACTCCCGCCACGGTGTCGACCACGGCCGATTCGAGTTCCTCGAGGCTGCGAAGCTGACCTCGTCCGCGGACGGTAAAGTCCAGATCCCCGCGGGTGATCAGACTCGCGCCGCCGCTGGCGTTGCTGGACCGGATCGCTTCCACAACGTCCGTCAGAGAAAATCCGTGCCGTTCCAGGCGGCGGGGATCCAGTTGCACCGTGTACTGCTGGTCGTAGCCCCCAAAATTGATCAACCGCGTCACCCCCGGCACCCGTTCCACCAGGGGCGAGACCACCCATTCGTTCAGCGTTCGGAGTTCCATCAGGTCGCGCGACCCGTCGGATTGCAGTTCGTAGCGATAAATTTCCCCATAGGGGGTCGCCAGCGGTCCGAGAATGGGTTTGATTCCTGCGGGCAGCTCCACCGGATCGAGCAGATCCCGGACGCGATGCCGGGCGGAATGCAACTCCACCTGTTCCTGAAACACGACTTCCACCACCGACAGTCCAAAGATCGTGTGCGAGCGAATCGCCGCCACGTGCTGCGCGTTGCTGACCGCCAGCTCGATCGGAATCGTCACGCGCTGTTCAATCTCTCTGGCGGGGCGGCCGGGGCAATGCGAAATCACCAGCACCTGCGGCGCTGAAATGTCGGGATGGACCTCGATGGTCGCATGGCGATAGGCATGGAGCCCGGCCACTGTCGCCAGCGCCGCCAATAGCAGCACGATCCACCGGTGTTCCACGCATTGCCGCGTCAGGCGGGTGATCATGGCGCCGCACTACTCCTGGGGACTGGCGCGCAACGCCTGTTCGGCGGCCGGTTTCAGCAGGAAGGCCCCCCGCACCAGAAGCACCTCTCCCGCGGCAATTCCTTCCAGCACTTCATACGACTCCTGATAGCGCTCTCCGACGCGCACTTTCTGCGGCCGCCAGTCCCCCGGCGCCGATTGCACAAAGACGTAATCGGCCGATCCCAGTCGCAACAGTCCTTCCTCCGGCACCAGGAGCGCCTGGCGATCTCCCGTTCCCAGTTCGACGTCGGCGAACATGCCGGGACGGAGCAACCCTTCGGCGTCGGACAGTTGAAACAGCACGCGGAGCGTCCGCCGCTCGTGGGCCAACAGGGGGCTCAGCGCGCCGACTTCTCCCGTAAAGTCCCGCCCCGGATAGGCATAGAACCGGGCGACGCAGTTCTGTTTGGCCTGGACCTGGGCGATGCGGATCTCGGGAACGTGCGCCGCAATCAGCGCCACATGTTCGGGGGCCAGCGTGAACAGCGCCGGGTCAATCCCATCGCGCGCCAGGTCGCGCTCCTGAGCCATCCTGGAGTTTTGCGCCTGCCGCAGCGTCGATTCGGCGGCAAACAGATCCTTGTCCCCCTGCAATTGCGCCTTGAGCAAGTCCGCCTGGGCCGCCTTGTAGTCCCGTTCGGGAAGATTTCCCGATTTCCAGAGCGGCTCCAGTCGCCGCAGGTTGGCGTCGAGGTAATCGGTCTGCGCCTGCCCCAATTCCTGCGTCTTGGCCAGTTGCTTGCGGGCAAACTCCACTTCCGCCCGCTGCTGCAGCCAGTCGGCGTAGGTCGCCGCCAGATGCGTGTCGCTGAACTGCCAGCGGCCCTCCGCAGGTTCTTCCCCAGGACGCAGCCGCGCGATCACCGACCCGCTCACACGCAGCGCGCCAAACCGGACCTGCTGTTGCTCCAGCCGGGAGGCGGTCAACTGCCGATGCAGCGCCGAATCGGGATCGATCTGAATCAGGCCGCGCGCGTCAACCTGCACGGCGGGACGCAATGCCCCCATTGATTCCGAGGGGGAAGCGGGGGATGCGCCGGGTTCCGACGACCGGACCAGCGACCCCACCAGCGCCACGATTCCAGCCAGCGCCGCCAGCATCAGCGCCCCGCGCGACAGCCTGGTGAATGAATCCGAGTTCATGCCCACCCCCCTTCCCGCTGCATCGGTCGAAATACACTCTCTGCCCCCCGTCAGGCCCAACGGGGACTGGCGCGGGTTCCCCCGATCCTCCGCTCAATAGAACATATCTCATCCGCGCCCAAGTCGCACGCCACTTCTTCAGCCGGAAGAGTGGGCAACCCGTGTGGCTCTCTGGTACGATTTGCTGGCGTTGACCATGACCGGTGGATTGCCCGAGAGTTCCCTTCTACAGGAATCGTCCGATGAGCGCGCTTGCCATTCAAACTGCCAGCCTCCCCGCCGGGGGTTTGCCCGACATGCCGATCGAGCCCGGTTGGATTCTCGAAGGGTCGCCCCGGGCGCGGGGGACCGTGCTGCTGCAGTCAGCCGACAATAAGGTCTCCAGCGGCCTGTGGGAGTGTACCGCCGGACGGTTTCGATGGACCTTTGGCTGGGACGAATTCGTCCACGTGCTCGAAGGGGAAGTCACGATCGAGCAGGAGGGAGGCGCCGCCGTGACGCTCAAGGCGGGGGACTCGGCGCATTTCCCCGTCGGACTCCAGACGGTCTGGCAAGTGCCGCGGTTTGTGCGCAAAGTATTTACAGTCCGCACGTCGGAGCCGCTGCGACTCTGAAAAAAAACGTTAGAACGCCCCCTTCGCTTCCACTCCCTGTGTCGAGTTCTTGAGCAAATTCCGATAGTTCGAGCGCTGGTCGCGGTTGAATATGCCGTTCTGGTCTTGCAGTCCGCGCAGCAGCAATTGCTGACTGGCTTCACCCGGTTTGCCTTCGGCCGGCGCGTCGGAGGCCGGGGTCGGCTGCGGGATGTTCCCCAATGGCGTCTTGCCGCGGAAGAAGGCGTAGCGGTTGGCGTCGGTCTTGGCGATCACCGTGCTCGTTCCGCGAATCGCGTCGGCGACGAAAATCCCCCGCAGATCGGACTGTCCTGAAACGAACTGTTCGTTCGCACTGCCAATCACTTTCACGTGGATGTTGTGCGCATAGCGATCGGCGACGACGTCTTTGACCGTGACACGCACGCGGCCGCTGGCGGCGTCCTCCTGGATTTCCAGCACCAGGGGAGAAACCAGCACCAGCCCGCTGGCGTATAGGTTTTCTCCCTGGCAAACCACCAGGTACGCTCCCTCTTCCTTGAGCGGCAGTTCGAGCTCCTTCTCGCGGTCGCGGTAGTCCTTCCCGTCTCCCAGTTCGACCGCCAGGTCGTGGTACGGCCGGATCCCCGCCAGGTTGATCCCCGTGATCCGCGACAAGTTTCGCTGGAGCAGGCTGAACTTCAACAGGTCAATGCGATACACCTTGACGTTGGCCCGCGGCACGTTGCGGTACTTGAGCGAAACTTTCGCCAGGGCCCCCGGCTTCACCGTCGTCACTTCCGGCAGCGTGATCTCCTTGCGCGTGAAAAAGTCGATCGCCTCGTTCGCGTCGACAAAACGGTCTTTCACGCGCTGGTACTCGCCGATCGCTTCGGCCGGTTTCCCCAGGCTGTGGAACACCTGGCCCATGATATAGATCGCCTGGAACTGATTGGCGGCGGCCAACTCGATCCCCGTGTTGGGGTCCTTGCGCTTGAATTGGGCCACCTTGCGGCACATGTCGAGGGCCGCGTCGTGCTTACCGATGGCGAACTGGCTGTACCCGATCACGTACCAGAAACTGTCGAGCAGCTTGCTGTCGGGATAGCGGGCCGCGAATCGGCTGGAACGGTCGATCGCCGCCGGGTACTGCTCGAGGTCGAGCAGCGCGTTGGCAATGGCGAAACTCGCCTGGTCGGCCGCCGGATCGGTGGGCCAGGTGGAAAGGAAGTGTTCGAGGATGTGGATCGACGCGGCGATCAAATCGACGCGGGTGACCTGCGCCTCTCTGAGCTTCGGGTTGGCCCCTGCCTCGGGCGCCTTGCCGTAGAGTTCCTGAGAGAGGGCGTATGTGGCGATGGCGACGTAGGCTTCCGCCGGATAGTCGCGGAGCAACCGTTCGACCACCTGCACCGACCGCAGAAATTCTCCCCGCTCGTCGAGGAAGCCGGCGATCTGGTTTTCGCGCAGGAAGCTGGCTTCGGCGGTGGCGCGATAAACGAGGTAGCCGCGCTCGTACTCGCCCAGTTCGAGATAGGCCTGCGCCACCTTCTGGATATTCTCGAACGACACTTCGACGTCGGAGTATTTCTCCTTGATGATTTCGAAAAACTGCACGATCGGCGCGTGCGCGTTCGACGCCAGCGCCGCTTCGAACAACATCTGCACGACTTCGCGGTAGAACTTGTCGTGCAACCGATAGTCTTTGAACAGCGGCGTGAGATGCGCGGCCGCGGTCGCGTAATCGCGCCGCGCGACGTACCGCTTTCCGTACTCGTACCGTTCTTGGGGCGAGAGCGTGTACACGTCTTTCGACTTCGCGCCCCGGGCCAACACGTCGAGCGGCAAGTCCTTGGCGACCGCGATGCGCTCGGGTTGATAAAAGCTCCGCAGGACCGAGGGGACGCTTTTGTATTGG
>JBJXGA010000185.1:0-5963 GCA_046152955.1 Planctomycetales bacterium
ACCCAGCCAAGACGAGAGGATCGCCCGGTCTTAATGTCGAAGATTCGGCAATCTCTGCGAATGGCCACGAACCGGGTGTCGTGATCTTTACGAGAGCAATATCCGTTATCGGATTCGCACCCAACGCGACCGCGTCAGCATCGCGACCGTCCGACAGGCGAACTGTCAACTGCTCCCCGGGCAAGTGACTGCTGTGGCCACACGTCAGGATGTAGCCGTCTTCCGAAACAATGACGCCGCTCCAGCGGTCGTAAGCTTTTCCGTCAAATGAGAATCGATCTTTCGAGACTAATCGCACGGTTGTTTTTTTCGCATTCTGCTCGACCTTAGACAACTGCGAATCGCTTATTCGCGCTGGCGGCTTTGCTGCGCACAGTACATCATTTGTCTTCCTCGGTCTAAGCATCTCAGGGCGGTCACCTGCGCCAATGTGGTAGATCGAGTCCGCATTGGGCGGATACCGAACCCAATCGAGATTATTTCCCGCAAACAGGGCATCGCGATTGGCGACAAATACATCAACAGCGGTCTCGTAACTCTGATCGGTAATGCAGTTGGTATCAAGTCCGAGTAAGCGACCATCCATTCCAACAACTGCCGTGGCCTCGAAAGATCCCGGAAAACACGTCGTTGTGAACCAGTGAGTTGGCATGCTACGGTCAATGAACCCAAACCTTGCCGTCGGTGACGAATCGAATTTCGTATCGCCGCGCGGTGAGTAACCGATGACCAAACAAGGTTCTCCGGCCTTCAGATCCCTTGTTGACCCCAGTTCGAGCGCAGGCCACGAGCCCTCTTCGTTGATCTTCAGAACGGCGAGTCTCCATTCCACCGACCAACCAGTAGCCGTGCCGGTGACGGTTCGGCCATCGCTCAAATGGACTTTCACGTCATTCGATTCGACACTCAAATACGCGAAACCATTCCCCACCACGATATGGCCGTCCGATGATACGATGACCCCGGTCACGTTGAGGTTTTCCGTCGTTTCGACTCGCACGATCGACTTGCTGACTGACTCGTAGAGTTTTGGCAGAACTTCTAAAGACGACTCCATCGCGGCAGATATCGTCTTCGTCTTTTCGTTTGTGGCTATGCGTTTTGCATCGTCAGCTTGCACCCACTCCGTGGTGAGGAAGGTTACCGCTGTGATCAGAAGGAGTCCCAAACAGGAAGTGAGTCGAAAAGTAATGTTGTGAATTCTCATGGGATTGGTACTTTGAGTGCTGTGGTCGAAAGTGCTGCCAGATTTTAGCTGTCGCGACATGCGTTGTATGCCCATCGATTATCCGCGACGAGATAAAACGCGCGAGTCCAGGACTTCCCACCATCGTGAGAATAGAATCCGGCGACGTTTGACAATTTGGCATACAAACCAGGAACTCTCGCTTTCGAGGTTTCGACGAGCGATGAGGCGAACAGCCGATTGGGATTGAGGGGATCGGCAGTGATATCGCAATAGCAATACTGGATTCCTTCTTCAAACGGATTCACGGAAACGTCGTCTGCAACGAGGACTTGCACTTGTGGGACCGATCCAAAATTCAGCGCCAGTTTCGATCGTTCCGGGAGCGCCAGCGGGAGGTAGGCTGGAGGGGGTTTCCGCGTTTCCTTCCGGTGGTCAAGTTGGGGTGAACCTGGGCGGGTGAAGCCTTCAGGCTTCATCCGACGGATGGGGTTGACTTGGGTACGTTTCCTTCCCTGGCAAGGAGATCTTTGTTGCCCGGAGTTCCTTCCGCTCAGTTTCCTTCGGATTGGATTTATCGAGCCGTTTCCTTCGGCGTTTCCGTCCCGGGTTTCGATGTCCGGGTTTCTTCCGGCCGTTTCCGTTCGCGCGCCGAGGTTCTTCCTCTCGTGTCCTTCCCGGTGTTGTTGGCCGGCGCTCGTTCTGGTTAGGCTGGGAACCTGTTTCCCAGAATAATTAGCGCCCGAAGGGGACGTAGAGCATCCCCTTCGGGCTTCCCTTGGGAGAAGTACGCGCGCTCCCGTGGGCACTCACCACGGTAATCCAAACTGCCACCGTCGTGCCAGAGTACGCCGTCCGCGTCGGCGGTTGTGCCTGCGCAAGGGGTGTGGACAACGGTACGTCCCGCGGCAGTGGAACCAGCGGTACTGCCAGGCGCCGGAGTGCCGAAGGGAGCTTCGCCGCTGGCTGGCCGCGCGGCGACAGGCCAGACGCCGCGCACGGGCCGAAGTGAAAGCCCAGCATGCGGCGGCGGAGCGCGCCCGTCGACGAGCTCGGGCGCAGGCGCAACCACCGCCATCCCAGTCTGTTACGTCGGCGCGTGGTCACGCAACTCAAATTTTCTCCGGGACCGATTTGTGTGCCCGACCGGGCTGTTTCGAGCCCCCGATGAACTCCCTGCGGAACAAGGCGTGTTACTGCTCCGCCGAGTGTCGCCAGGCGGTGCATTTGGTTCTGGATCGCGAACGCAAATGGAAGTCCCGCCAGCGGTTTGCGACCCGCGCGAAGCGGAAGCTGGAGTACGAGGCGGCACGACACAAGCGTGTCCCAGGCAGTCGCCACGATCCTCCATCGCCGCTGCCTGACCACGAGTCCATGTGAGACGCCTGCCAGACCAGCGCCGGTCGCCATCTATCGAGCGACCTGGCCACGATCGCCTAGCGTATCGCTGGTCTGCTCGCTGGTCCGCTTCCGCTATGGAGTCCGCCTCATGATTCAGAAACAGATTTTGGTTCACGATCGCGTTCGCCGCCCCCCCAAGACCGGCTGGTCCTGGATTGATCGACGGTTCGTTCGCGAACACGGCGATCATCTGTCCCGCGACGCGCTGCTGCTGTACTTCTTTCTGTGCGCCGTGTCCGACCAGCATGGTCTGTCGTTCTACCGCGACGTGACGCTCATGACCCGTTTGCGAATGAACAGCGCGGCCTTGCGATTGGCCCGCGATGAACTGCTGTCTCGGGATCTGATTGCGCATCGTCCGCCGCTGACGCAAGTCCTGTCTGTTCCGCAGCCCGGAGCGAGTCGGATGGCTGCGCCGGGCCAGGGACTCCGGCAACTGGGGGACGTGTTGCGCGGAGCGATCCACGGGACGGAAACCAATCACCCCCCTCAGGAGACACCATGAACGTCGCACTCTGGGCCGAAATTCGCCGCCTGTCCGAAATCGAACACCTTTCCGGACGCGCCATTGCTCAACGTCTGCACTGCTCGCGACACACAGTCAAGGCGGCTCTGGAGTTGTCCCAGCCTCCGGCCGCCAATTCTCCCGCCACCCACAGCCGCCTGGTCACTCCCTTCGTCGACCAGATCCAGAAGCTGCTGGCCAAGCATCCCCACCTGTCGGCGGTCCGCATCCACGAAGAACTCTCGCGCGGACCCCAGGGGTATCGGGGAAGCGTCATCGTGCTGCGGCGCTACTTGCGGCAAATGCGGCCGACCCCTGGCCGAGTCTATCAGGAAGTGCATTACGACCCGGGCCAGACGATGCAGGTCGACTGGGGAGAGTGTGGCCGTGTGCAGGTGGGAAAGACGACGCGCAAGGTCTCGGTGTTCGTCGCCGTGCTCTGCTACAGCCGGTTGATATACATCGAGTTCACCCTCTCGCAACGGAAGGCGGAATTCTACCGCGGCCTGGTCAATGCCTTGACGTTCTTCGGGGGGAGTCCGCGACAAGTGATCTTCGACAACCTGAAAGCGGCCGTGCTCAACGGGTCCGGGCGGCAGGCTTCCTTACATCCCGAATTTCTGGCCTTGTGCGGGTATTTCTGCTTGCAGCCGATCGCCTGCGAGGCCCGCGACCCGGAGTCGAAAGGGATCACGGAAGGGGGGGTGCGGTATGTCAAGCACAATGCCCTGGCCGGACGCTCTGACCAGTTGCAGCGGTTCGAAGACTATTTGGCCTTGGCCCCCTATTGGCGAGATGAAGTGGCCAATGTCCGCATCCATGCCACCACGCGCGAACGACCCCTCGACCGCTTCCAGCAGGAGCGGGCCTGTCTGCGTCCGCTCCCGCAAGTGCCGTTCGATACCGACGAAACGGTGTCCACGATCGTCAACCCGCTGGCGCGGGTCGAATTTGACGGCAACCGCTACTCAGCGCCGCCGCAGTTCGTGCGCCGCCCGGTCCTGCTCCGCGCCAACCGCGACGAGCTGCGGTTGATGCATGCCGACCAGGAGGTGGCGCGTCATGTTCGCTGCTATGACCGGGGACAGTTGATTGCCCTGCCTGAGCATCGCCTGGCAGCGCTCGCCTTGCGTCGTCGTGCATCACCGGATGCGCTGGCCCAGGAGTTCGACGCCTGGGGACCGGCAGCCAGAGCGTTCCATCTGGAATTGTGTCGCCGACCGGTGAAGACCGGCCTGCATCTGCGGCGGTTGCTCAACCTGGCGCGGACCTACGGCCGGACCGACGTCCTCGCGGCCATCGCCCGCGCCGTGGAACTGGAAACCTACGATGCGGCCTACGTCGAGAGCTTCCTGTTGTCGGAGCGCCGCCGCCGACAACTTCCCACACCGACGCTCCCCACACCCCAGCGCCGCGAGTTGATCGACGAGATCGAACTCGATCCGTCCGACCCGTCCGTTTACGACCGTTTTTGCCACCCCACCGAGGAGGACTTGCATGACACGATCTGAGAACTCACGCCAAACTCAACTGGAAAGCGCCCTGACCGAATTGAGACTCCTGGAAATCGCCGCGAACTACCGCGAGGTGCTGGACGAGGCGGGTCGCAAAGGGAGCTCGATGCTGGAGGTTCTGGCCACGCTGATCGGCATGGAACAAACGGCTCGAGCGCAGCGGGCCATGCAGCGACGACTCCGCGACGCACGGCTGCCGGCACGGAAAACCTTCGCGGACTATGACTTCACGTTCCCTAAACGGGCTCCCAAGGCGGCCATCCTCCGCCTGTTCGACTGTGAGTTCATTGGTCAACGCTCCTGCGCCGTGCTCATGGGGCCGACGGGGACGGGAAAGTCGCATCTGCTGACCGCGCTGGGCTACGTCGCTTGTGAGCGCGGATACTCGGTCCGGCACACGCGCGTCGTCGACATGATCAACCACCTCACCACGGCCCAACTGAGTGGAGCGCTGGGGCCGGCGCTGAAGACGTATGTCCGTCCCGACCTCCTGCTGCTGGATGAGCTGGGTTATCTGCCCATCGACAAGCGGGGAGCCGATTTGTTGTTCCAGGTCGTCGCCGCCCGTTACGAAATTGGTTCGATCGTGTTAACCACGAATCGAATCTTCCGGGAGTGGGGCGCCCTGTTCGATGTGGACAACACTCTGGCCACCGCCCTGATCGACCGGCTGATGCACCACGGGGAGGCCCTTGTCATCAAAGGAACCAGCTATCGCATGAAAGATAAAGACCACTCTTCCGACCCCCAGTGAGCGGTTGTCGTACCGTGCTTCGCGCCCGCGGGGGTGACGTTCTCGCTCCCCGGACTTACGCGTTGTGAGTCGTATCGGAAACCCAGCCCACCCTGGCACGGTTCTGCCTCGTCGCGGAACCGTGCCAGCGGCCGGTTCGAACGTGTACCTGTTCCCAGTGGTTCCAGGCTCTGATTCTGCATTGCCGACCTCCCAGTTCCCCGGGAGTCGCTCCGGCAATCGGCAACATCCTGCCGCAACCCTCGGCTGAACAGGACCGCCGAATCGGCGGTGGTTCCATACTCCACGACCGAGCCCGCGGTCAGAAACCCGGCCTCTGCCGGACTCTCCCGCCGTCGCCGCACGGGACGCCATCCGCCCCACATTCCCGCTCCCCCGCCACCTCCGCGCACCAGCCAGCGCGCCGAGCGCGCCCCCCTACGTACACACCCAAGCTCACCCCGTCCAAAACCTCATCCGGCTCCCTCGGAACGATCGAAATTGGTTCCGCTTTGGAGATCGGTCCCATCCGAGACATACCGCAAGGCTGGGCATGATCGCTGTGGGGCAAACCTCATCGGCAACAGAATTCGCTGGGAAATGTCCGTGGGTGAATACGTCGGT
>JBJXGA010000448.1:0-14244 GCA_046152955.1 Planctomycetales bacterium
GGCAACGCGTCCGGGGGACTTCCCCCCGGACGCGTTGCCCGATCGGGTGCTCCGCGCAGACCGCCGATGCAGGGTCACCGCAGAGGGCCAACCGATCCCGCTGATTTCGCCTATGTTGGCGCCCCTGGACCGACCTGAGCCGGGCTGGCTGATGCCACCGTCGGCGTTTCTCCCTTCCCAGTCCCCCAGGGCTCCATCTCGGTCCAGACGCGACCGATTCTGCCGAGGTTGCCTGGAACGCCGGTTTATTGCGGGATGCGCGTCGCAATCAGCGTATTGCCTTTATGGACCGAACCGGATTCTCCGATACTAATGATAGTATTGGTCACCAAAGTGGGATCGGTCCGTGAGCCGGCAGGCTGGCGGCGTCCCCGCGATTGACGGCGTCATGTCCTCAGGGGGAGGCATTAGGATGCGGTACTCAGGATGGTCTTTGTCTGTAGTTCTGGCACTGTTCGGCGCGGGCTCCACAGCTCTGGCCGATGAACCGGATACCCTGGAATTGGCTCAATACTCCGAGCCGATGTTTGGCGGCTCCGCGGAGCAGGGGGGAGAATCGTTTGACGACGAGGACATGTTCTCGTCGGACCCGCGCTATGATTGGGATCTGTCGGAGGGGCCGACCGACGTCAATCAGTTCTTCGCCACGCCCGAATTGACCCACTACTTTCAGGCTGATGCCCTATGGCTGGCCCGGGCTCATACGGTCGATACGTCGGTCGCTGTGACCTTGCCTCCCGGCTCGCATTCCGCGCTGAGCTCCCAGGATGCCAGTCTCTCGGGGCAATACGCCATCGGGACGATCCTGACGCTGGGACGCCGGATTGATCAGGTGTCGGCGGTCGAACTCACGTTTTGGGGATTCAACACCTGGGACAGTTCGGCGCAGGCCACCGGTCCTGGAAATCTGAGCATCCCCGGCACGCTTGCGCTGGTCACGCAGGACTACATCTTTGCCGACCGGATCAAGATCGACTACAACTCCACAATCTACACCACGGAAGCCAACTACCTGCAGAGCATTTCGGGGATGACCCTGCTGGCTGGCTTTCGGTACGTGCGGCTGAATGAGGGGTTGGACCTGAATTCCAGGGTCGATGCGCTGAATTCCTCCAGCGACTACACCGTGAAGGTCAAGAACAACCTCATCGGCGGTCAGCTCGGCCTGGGATTCAGCCAGCAATGGGATCGGCTGGTCGTGGACCTGCTCGGGAAATTCGGCGTGTTCGCCAACGTGGCGCAACAGAACACGCAGCTCTGGGACGTAAACAACACGGTGCTGCGTCGGAACTGGGCTGACAACACGATCTCCACCTCGGTGCTGGGTGAGATCGCCCTCAACGGGACGTACCACGTGACCGATTGGCTGTCGGTTCGCGCCGGATACCGATTCCTCTGGATCAACAACGTCGCCGCGGCGCCGAGTCAACTCGACTTCAACGACAGCGTGTACGCGGGGAAGACGATTAACGCGCAGGAGTACCTGTATCTGCACGGGGTCAATCTGGGGTTGGAAGCGCGCTGGTAGTCAACGGGGTCGGGGGGCGAATGAGCTTCAGCGATTCGCTCCCCCGCTCGGGCTGCCACAGCAGGACGACTTCCACCGTCTGCCGCGGCCGGGGCGAATCGCCGGCGCGGCGCGTTCGGACGGGCTGTTTCAGCCGCAGGGTCGCACTTGTCTCTCCGCGGAGCGAGAGTCGAAACAGCGTTTCGATCTGCTCGGGGCGCTCCCCCGTGGGGAAACCCCGCAGGAAAATGCGGCCCTGAACTTCTCCGTGTTGTTGGGGGGGGAGTTCAAATTCCAACCCGGTCAATTGCGTTCCGTCGAACGCAACCTGGCCGGTGGAGAAGGGGAGTTCTCCCACGTGAATCTCGCGCGGCGCGTGCAGCAGCAGGAATTTGCTTCCGGGAAAGAGGGTGGGAACCGGTCCGAACGGATCGTTGGATTTCGCCAGCGCCAGGCAATTTCCCAGCTCGCTCCAGCCTGGATTCTGGTCCAGGAAAACCTTGGAGGCCCAGAATGGCCCACTCTGGTTGGCGTCATCCATCACGATGACTCCCCCTGGCCGCATCAGCTTCGAGGCCGCCTGCAGATCGAACAGCGCGAATTCGAAATCGTGATTGCCGTCAATGAACGCCAGATCCAGTTGCGTCTGACGCTCCCCCAGATGCTGGAAGAGTTCCATGGAATTCCAGGGATAGAACCGGACGTGCGCCCGTAGGCGATCTTCCCACCGGGCCAGGAGCGACGGGCAGCGGATCTTTCCGTACGGGTCCGCGGTGTGCAGCGTGCCCGTGCCGCACTCCCACAAAGCGCGGGCCAAGACCTCAGTGCCGGCGGCAAAGTACGTTCCGATTTCCACGACGTGCTCCGGGCGCAATGATCGCACCAAGTGATACAGGAGCACCCGATCAATTTCGCGGCAAAGGGAGCGCTCGGGATAGTCGCGAAATGCATCAAACGCCGCCTCGTAGGCCGCCGAGCCATGCCATTCCAGCAGACTTCGTGTACTGACGGGAAGCGCGGTCTGCGGATAGTCGGCGATCGGCGTCAAAGGGCGCGCGGAGCGCGGCAATTCGTGCCGAAAATGGGAGTATTCGGCCAGGTCTTCCGGGGATTCCACGGCGTCCAGCAGCGTGGGAATCCGCGACAACGTCAATTCGGGGGAGATCGGCATCCGATGCGAACTCCAAACAGGAGATCGCCCAGCGAGCGGCGGCGACTGACCGGCCGAGCGCAAGTGCAATCGGCAAGTCTACTTACCACAAAGTGGCCGCGCGGATCAAGAGGAGTCGGAGCGGGCCGCCCAATGCCGGGGGATCACTCTGTTTTTCCGGATCCAGGCGATTGAGTCCACGGCATGCGATTGATGGTTGGTGCCTGTCGCCGAATCCAAACAAAACTTGGCGTGCTCCAAGGAATTTGGAGCACGCCGGTTTGTCTGAACGGATCGAATCTGTCCAACCAAAGGCCAGATCAGCGGCCGGAACGTGGTGAAACGATTCGCTTGCCGACGTCGGTTTCGAGCACACCAAACGTCTCTTCATGGCGTTGGAGTGAAATCCCCAGCGTGTGCCAGAGGCGCTTGGCGGTGTAGTAGTTCATGACCAGCCGTTCGGAGATCTTGACCGGCGTGGTTCCCGCGCCAATTGGCTGCGGATTCAGCCCGAAATCGAGGATCAGCTCCTCGGGGGAGCCGGTCACGCGTGCGAAATTGGTGTAAATGGGCTCCAAACCTTCTGGTTCCAGCGTCTGCTGAATTTGTTGCGCAGCCGGGGCTGCCGCGGGAGCAGGGGCCGCAGCCGGGGGAGCTGCGGCGGGAGCGGTCTCTGGGTCATTCTTGGCCATACGCTTGTCCTTCCAAAAAGTGCAATTGCCGGAAACGATGGATGCGAGTCGTGGTTGCGGCCCGTTCCAGTTCAATGGAAGTTTGAGTATAGCGAATTGCGTTCCCTTGGTAACCAGTCAATCCAGGTTCTGCCTGGAATTCTCGTAGAATTCGCAAGCCATAGCCGATCGAGGTTTCCTATTTTCACTGAATCTCCATTGGGAGGAAATCAGAGTATGGCAGGCCAGGCCTAAGAAACAAAAACCCCCGGTCGGACCCGTCCATGGGTCCGATCGGGGTGAGTTCGGTTGTTCCGCTGCGATCAGCGGGTGTATCGCGCAGGCATCACCGAAGGACTGATTGTGGAAATGCGATGACTGGGAGTCATGGGATATGCCTGGTGGCCGTTACTATAGGCAGCATAGGGGTTGTAGGAGTATCCGGAACCGTACTGCACGCCACGTCCCATCGGGGCCTGCATCGCACCATAGGGGCCTGCGGCGGGGGGCTGATATGGGAGACCATAGCCGGGGGAGTGGTACGATCCCGAGCCAACATAGGGGGCCAGTTCGGGAGGGGTCTCTTGCAATTGGATGTAGGGACGGCTGCATTTCAACTTGTTGTAAGCACAATGCAGGCGGAACTTGTTGCAGAGAGAGAACCGGCACCGACGCGGCTCGCAGCCGTCATCGCAATCGTCGCAATCGTCGTCAACGATCATACCCGGCGGGGTCATTCCCTGGGCACGCACCGAGCCCCCAGTCGCCATCAAGCAGAAAAACCCGCATCCGACTGCCAGTAACGCACGCCACGTTTGTTTTGTCATGGGACTGCACCTCCCGATGCCGCCAGAAATGAAGGATCGCCAACGAACCGAACAGTATCAAGATTCGGTTTTCGCGGAAGAAGCGGATGACTCATTTCCTGCCTCCTTCACGCCTTGCAACCAATCTAGCGGTTAGTCCGGCGGCATAGGCGGTACAATCGGCATGACCCGTAACCCGGAGGAGTTTGAACCCCCTTTGGCGGGGGATGACGCGGGGGTCGCGGATAGGGGGGCCGTTCGAATGATCGCTGGGGTGGCATGCAAAATGCCAGATGAGGGGATCATCGATATGGGGGGGGACGCCGTCTCTTCCAGTTCTCGTGCGTAGGAATTCCAGCGGGGTCGATCATACAATGGAGCGGGGGCTTTGATTGCCCCCTGACAGGGGGATTCCAGGAAGGCGCTGAATGACCGTGGCGACGCATCGCGCAGTGCATTGGTTGAAATCGGCCGGACGACCGGGGCCAGCGCGGCTCTCTTGGTGCCGCGCTCAGGGGGAGCATGTGCTCCGCCTGGTGCCGGAATTGCAGGCCTTGAGCGAGGCCGACCTCAAGCGCCGCGCATTGGAACTGCGATGGCGCGCCAAGTCGGCCGAAAAGTTGTCGGCGCTGCTCCCCGAGGCGTTTGCGCTGATGTACGTGGCCTGCCAGCGGACGTTGGGATTGACGTATTACCCGGTGCAGTTGGCGGGAGCGATCGCCCTGTTCGAGGGCGGAATCGTCGAAATGCAGACGGGGGAAGGGAAGACCCTGACCGCGCTCATGCCGGCGTTTTTGCGCGCCCTGCCCGGCAAGGGATGCCATGTGGTGACGGTCAACGATTACCTGGCGTCGCGCGATGCGGAATGGAGCCGTCCGGCGTATGAGTCGCTGGGGTTGACGGTGGGCTGCATTCAAACCCCAATGGAGCCCGAAGACCGCAAAGAGGAGTACGCTCGCGACATCACCTATGCCACGTCCAAGGAATTGGGGTTTGATTTTCTGCGCGACCGGTTGCGAAAAGATGCTGCGGGGGGACGGGCCGACGCGGAAGGAGTCGTGCAGCGGGGCAATTACTTTGGACTGATCGATGAAGCCGACAGCGTGTTGATCGACGACGCCCGGACCCCGCTGATCATTGCCGTCTCGCAGCCGACCGACCCGGCGACCGTCGATTTGTATCGCTGGGGTACGCGCGTGGCGGACAAACTGGAGCGCGGGACCGAGTTTCTATTCGATCCGCAGCGGCGGAACGCCTGGTTGACCGTCTCGGGTTGCCGCAAGGTGCTGCTCATGGCGGGCCCCCCCAGTTTACGGACGATCGATACCGAGCAGATCTACCGCCAGGTGGAACGGGCGCTCACGGCGCGGTTTGGTTTCGCGCGTGATCGGGACTACGTGATCGTCGACGACGAGATTGTCATCGTGGACGAGTCGACCGGCCGCATGATGGATGGCCGCAAATGGCAGGAAGGACTGCACCAGGCGATCGAGGCCAAGGAACTGCTCCCGATCACTCCCAAAACGCAGTCGGCGGCGCAAATCACCGTGCAGCGCTATTTTCGACAGTATGCGCACCTGGCTGGAATGACCGGTACGGCGGTGCAGGTGGGGGGAGAACTGCGCCGGACGTATGGCCTGAGCGTGACGGTCGTTCCCACGCATCGTCCCTGTTTGCGCGAGGGACTCGGCGCCCGAATTTTCGCGACCAGGGAAGCCAAGCTGCACGCCGTCGCCGCGGAGATTGACCGCCTGGCGCATGTCGGTCGGGCGATCCTGGTGGGCACCCCTTCGGTGGAAGCCTCGGAGCGGTTGGCGTTTTTGCTTCAGGAACGGGACGTTGCGCACCAGATTTTGAACGCCCGCTTCCACGAAATCGAAGCCGAGATCGTCAGCGAAGCGGGACATGCCGGGCGGGTGACGATTGCCACCAACATGGCCGGGCGGGGGACCGACATCAAGCTCGAGCCGGGGGTCGCCGACAGCGGAGGGTTGCACGTGATCGCCACGGAAATGCACAGCTCCAAACGGATCGATCGGCAGTTGGTGGGGCGTTCCGCCCGCCAGGGAGATCCGGGGACGTTTCAGTTCTTTTTGTCGCTGGAAGATGAGTTGCTGCTGTGTCTCACTCCAGCGAAACTGGCCGCGATTCAAGCGCGGGCCAAACCCGACGCGCAGGGAGAACTCCCCGCGCAGTGGTTGAAGCTGTTTCAGAAAACACAGCGCCTGCTGGAGCGACAACATCATCGCCAGCGGAAGGAAATGTTGAAAGCCGAGAAGAAGCGGACCGAGACCTACCTGAAGATGGGGCTGGATCCGTATCTTGAAATGACGGAGTGACCGTGAGTCCACTCCGATCGCGGATGGTCGCCGCGCCGCGCGGGATTCGGCTTCCAGCCGATCCCACGGCAGCACTCAGCGGCGTGTGCGAACCAGGGTGAGCAGGTCGCCGACCGTCCGGTGTTCTTCGATCGGATGCCGGAGCGGTTTGTCGGCAAGAATCCGGTAATGGTTCTGGCGCCCGACCCGTTCGCGCTGGATGTACCCCTCTTCCTCCAGTTCCGCGACGAGCCGCTGCACGGCGCGTTCCGTGATGCCGATCCGCAAAGCGACCTCGCGCAGAATCAGCGAAGGATCGCGAGACAGCAGGATCAGCACGTGCGCGTGATTGGTGAGAAACGTCCAGCGGTGCCCTTCCGGGGGTTCCGGGGGGAGGGCTGTGGCGGAGGGGGTCTGGAGCTTGGGGCGGCGATGGTCCCGGGAAGGGACGGGAGAGTCGCTACGAGGCATGGCAGCAGCGCGCGTCGTGAAAGGAAACGTCCAGAGTCCGGGATGCGGTGTCCCGAGGAATGGAACGCAGGGATCGTAGGCCGCGACATGTGACACGTCAATCGCGAATCAGATTTACTGAATCACGATGTCTGCGGCGATTCGGACGATCGGTCGCCAGGCGTTGGCCAGGGCCGCCACCGGAACGCATTCCGAGTCCATCCCGTTCCAGGTCAGTCGGCAGGCCCCCCGCGATCGATTTTTCAAATAATAAAAATAAATTCGCGATTCACAATTGACGAAAACAATGTCGTGTATTATAGTGCGTATGTTGCGGGTCGAATTCTCGCGTCGTCTTCAGGAGGGATGGGTATGCTGTCGTGGCTTTCCGGGTCCATTTTGGTGCTGCCGGCGCTGTTGTTGGCCTGCGGCCTGATCCCCAGGGGACTGGCCAATCGTCGCCCGCGCGACGTCTACCGGCTGGTTCTGGGATTGATCCTGGCAGCCCTCGCAGTGGCCCTGGTCGCCCCGCTGGTTCTGGCACGGCAGGGGGTGATCGAGACCGTCTTGGCCCGCGCCGAGTGGCCTCTCGACGTCACGCTGGGGATTCACTATGACAATCTGGCGGCAGTGATGTTCCTGCTCATCAGTTTCATCGGCTGTGTGATCGTCCACTTCTCCCGCCGGTATCTGGCTGGTGAACAGACCCAGGGGCGGTTTCTGGCGTGGGTCGGCTTCACGCTGGGGGCGGTCTTGTTGCTGGTCGTGTCCCGCAACCTGGTGATGTTCACCGGGGCGTGGATGTTGACCAGCCTCGGACTGCACCAATTGCTGACCCATTATGCCGACCGTCCGGCGGCGATCCTGGCGGCGCGTAAGAAATTTGTCATCAGCCGCCTGGGAGACCTGATGCTGCTGGGGGCGCTGGCTCTCACCTACCAGAGTTTCTCCACGTTGGAATACAGCGCGTTGTTTGAGGCGGCCCGCGCCTGGCAGGCCACCGGCGCTCCAGTCGATGCGACCACCAGTCTCATCGGCACGCTGTTTGTCCTGGGGGCCATGACCAAATCGGCGCAGGTTCCGGTGCATAGCTGGTTGCCCGATACGATGGAGGCCCCCACTCCCGTCTCCGCGCTGATGCATGCGGGGATCATCAACGCCGGCGGCTTTCTGGTGATTCGGCTCAGCCCGCTGGTGAGCTTGTCGCATCTGGCGCTCGATCTTCTGGCGGTGGTTGGGGGAGTCACGGCGCTCATCGGCGGATTGGCGATGATGACTCAGACCAGCATCAAGCGGGCTCTGGCGTACTCCACGATTGCCCAGATGGGCTTCATGATGTTGCAATGCGGTTTGGGAGCCTTCTCCGGCGCGCTGCTGCATATCGTGGCCCACGCCCTCTACAAGGCGTATGCCTTTTTGAATTCCGGTGAGAACCCGGCCCGGGACTGGACGGCCGCGGCGCAGGGGGATCCCGGAATCACCACCGTGCGCGACCGATGGCTTCTGCCGTTGGCGGGAGGAGCCGCGCTGGCGATCTGTCTGGGGTTCTCGACCCTGTTGGAAACGCTGCTTCCCGATCGGCCGGGAACTCTGGTTCTGGAACTGGTGCTGGTTTTGGCTCTGACGCAACTCCTGTGGAACGCCTGGCGGTCGTGGCGCTGGCCGGTTGCGGCGGCGGGGCTGGCGTCCGCGGCGGCCCTGTGCCTGTCATACCATGCCAGCTATTTTCTGATGGACCGGCTGCTGGCCGGGTCCGTGGCCCACAAGGTGGTCGCTTCCTGGCGCATCGACATACTCCTGCAGGGGACGATCATGGCGGGCTTCGTGGCGCTGTTCGTGTTGCTGGCAGCGCGGGAAATCCCGGCCCAGTCCCCGCTGTTTCGACGCTTTTACGTGCATGCCCTGAACGGCTTCTATGTGGATTTGGCCGCGCATCGCCTGGTGGCGCACCTTGCCGGGCAACGGCAGGCCACCCAACCGCGTCCTCAGCAACATCCCACATGACGGCCCCGAATGTTGCATTGCCGTGGACGGCGCTGGAACGGAATGGTTGAAATTCACCCCGAAGGGAACTCATGAATCTGAATTCGATGCTCGCGCAGATCAAATCCCGGATCGCTCCCATGTGGCCGCTGGACGACTTCGTGGCGGTCAATCCTTTTGTGGGATTGGCGGACCGGAGGTTTCTGGAGGCGCGCCGCGCTTTGCGCCGCATCCGATCGCTGGAAATGCTGCCAACCTGGGAGTACTTCGAAGAGCAGTTCCGGCAAGGGGCGGTGCGGGCGGAAGATTTGCACAGCGCGCTGCTTGAGTGCCGCCGCGAGTATCCGGAGTCGTTCTCTCGGATCACGGTGGAAGACTTGTTTCGGGCCTTGCGCAGATCGCCGGAGCGGAGGGAGGACGAGATGGACGACCGTGGGGTCTGGACGATTGCCGAATTGATTGATGTTCGGCACGGAACCCAATGGGAGGCGGAGTTGGCAGCCGAGGTGTCCAAATGCTGCGCTGCGCATTTTGACGAAGGACAAGCGGTGTGGCGCAGTCCGTGGCGAGAGTTGACGCTGTATTCCGCCTGGCGAGAAATGGCGCAGATCGATCGGAGAATGGAACATCAGGGGATTTCCGGGTTCCGCCGGTTGGTGGCGGAGCTTCCCATCAGTCCGCAAGCGGCTGTCACCTGGTTGCTGGAGTCCCTGCGACTCCCGGCGGAGTACGTTGAAGATTTTCTGGCGTGCGAGCTGGCCTCCGTGGGTGGCTGGGGGGCGTACCTCAAGTCCCGCCTGTACGGCGCCCAGGCGGTCCCGACGGATCAGGGGGCGGCGAACGACGATCTCACTGGGCTGTTGGCGATCCGACTGGCGTATGACGTAGGCCTGTTCCGTGCATTTTGGCCGGCTCAGGGGCCGCCGGTTGCCGACTTCCTGAAGGAGGAGTCTCTTCACCATCCGCTGCCGATGGACACGCTGGCCCGCTATGCCTGGCAAGTCGCCACGGAAGTCAGCTACCGTCGCGGGTTGCTGCCGGGACTCTGTGCGGCAGCTTCCCCACCCGCGAGCGATGACTCTCGCAAATTGGCCCAACTGGTGTTTTGCATCGACGTGCGCTCGGAGTTGATGCGCAGGAATTTGGAATCGGTGTCGAGCCGCCTGGAGACGTGGGGCTTCGCGGGGTTCTTCGGTGTGGCCATGGAGTACGTTCCGCTGGGGGCCTCTTCGGGATCGGCGCAATGTCCGGTATTGCTTCGGCCCGCCGTGAAGTTCCAGGAGACGGTTCGCTCCGGCGCGGAGTCAACGGGTCCAAGCGCTGTGTTGAAAAGGGAGACGCGGCGTTTGTTCCGGGGGATCTGGAACGGATTTCAGCGCTCGGCGGTCTCTTGCTTCTCGTTTGTGGAAGGGGCGGGATTGCCATACTTCGGCAAACTCTTGAGCGGCTCATCGGCCCGGAGCTCCGCCTCCCGGTCGAGTCGATTTGACGGAATTCGCCCCTCCGATCGTGCCGGTCTTGGCCCGGAACTGGTCATCGCCAACCAGGCCGAATGCGACCGCTGGACCGACCTGGCGCAGGGAATCCTGAAGAACCTGGGTTTGATGAGCGGCTTTGCGCGGCTGGTGGTCCTATGCGGTCATGAAAGCGCAACTGTCAACAATCCCTATCAGGCGGGACTGGATTGCGGGGCCTGCGGGGGGCACTCGGGTGAATCCAACGCCCGCGCTGCCTGCCTGATCCTCAACGCCGCGCCGGTGCGGCAGGCGCTCGCGGCGCGCGACATCGAAGTGCCGGAAGATGTGTGGTTTTTGCCCGCGGTCCACAATACGACGACTGATGAGATGGAGTTCTTCGACCTGGACCTGTTGCCGGCGACCCATGCGGCCGATTTGGAGGAATTGCGGGAACTGACGCGCAAAGGATCGGCGCTGACCCGTGCGGAACGTGCCGGACGGCTGGAGGTGGACGATCCACGGGGAGTGTTGCGCCGTAGCCGCGACTGGTCGGAGGTCCGTCCCGAATGGGGCCTGGCGGGGAATGCGGCGCTGATCGCCGCCCCGCGGTGGCGAACGGCCGGACTGTGTCTGGAGGGGCGGACGTTTCTCCACAACTACGATGCGGCGCAGGATCCGGAGGGAAAAGTTCTGGAGTTGATTATGACCGCCCCGATGATCGTGGCCAATTGGATCAACCTGCAATACTACGCCTCGACGGTGGACAATCGCCACCTGGGAAGCGGCAACAAAACGCTGCACAACGTCGTCGGCCGATTGGGGATATTGGAGGGAAACCGGGGGGACTTGCGGGTCGGACTTCCCTGGCAGTCGGTTCATGACGGAATGCGGTTGCAGCACCAGCCGCTGCGCTTGCTGGTGTGCCTGGAGGCCTCGCGCCAGGCGATCGAGGCGGTCGTTGACAGGCACCTGATGGTCCGCAATCTGGCGACCAACGGCTGGCTGCAACTCGTCTCGCTGGAAGAGGACCGGGCGTATCGTTACGAAGCGGATGGAACCTGGCAGGAACAGCAATATTCGGCGGCAGAGGAATCAAGTCGGCAGGAACGCGCCTCGCCCGCGATGGCGGTGGCTGGCGTTTGACCCGATCGGCTGCATCACTCGCCGCTGGACGGCAACTCGTCGATCGCCAGCGCCGCGCGGTAATCGGTGCGGGCAAGAAAGTAGTCGAGCAGGGCGTCGACCTCGACATCCAGCGCTTCGGCCGCCTGCAATTCCCGCAGATTGACCGACAACAGGTCGACTTCCCCCAGTTCCAGTTTGCGGCGCTCGATGTCCGCCAGTTGCCCCGCCAGTACGACGGATTCTCGCGCGCGTGTGACGCGCTCCAGTGCCGCGACCATCGCCGCGTAGGCCGACTGAACCTCAATCGTGATCTTGTCGCTGACGATCCGCCGCTTGGCGGACAGTTGCAGCACCTTGGCATCGACCGCCGCCATTTTTCCACGGGCCTTGCGGCGCTGCAGCGGAATGTCCACCAGCACTCCCGTTTCGACTTCGAGCGGCGTTTTGTATCCCAGGTAACTCGTCTCGGCCCCCATGTCCTTGGAGCCGGCGACAAACCCATCGATGCTGGGACGAAATTCGTTATGCGCCTGGGCGTAAGCGACTTCCAGTTGCCGGCGGGTCAGGTCGATCGCTTTCAACTCGGGACGTTGAGCCAGGGCTTGCAGGATATCGGAGTCAAGCTGTTCCGCGCTCACCTCCGGTTCCGGAGGAAACGCCGGAAGTTGGTCGGGCGCGGGGATGATCGGCTCTCCTTCGCTGGTCCGGTAATACAACGACAGCTTGATGGCCGACTGCTGGAGCTTGCGCCGCACGTCGATCACTTTCGCTTCGCGGGAAACGATCAGGCGGCGATTGTCGCGCAGCACCGGTTCTTCGGTATCCCCCTCTTCCACGCGCCGCCGCAAGCCGTGATCGCGGTCCTGCGCAAAACTCAAGATCGATTCGGCGATGCGGTAGCGGCGTCCGGCGGCGATCCAGTCCCAATAGGCGTAGGAGGCGTCCCGCACGAATTCGATCAACTGCGTTTGAATTTCCGGCTCGACCAGTTTGCGGTCCCAGGCGGATCGCCAGAGCTGGGCGCGGCGTTCATCGATCTGACGATTGCGCGACAACGGAATCGAGACCCCGGCTTTGAACTCTCCGGCGCCGTTCGTCTGGCGGCCCAGATACCACGGTTCGAAGGTGCCGCGACCGATGCGGTAGCCGGTGAAGAACTCCCCCCCGGTGTAGAGCGGTTGTACGAATCCGACGCTCTGGCGGTAGGTCTGATAATAGCCCGCCGGTTGGTTCTCGCTGGTTCCTTTGAGCTTGAGGTCGAACTCGCCAGCGGCGGAGACCCGCTCGCCGTCAGCGATCTGGCGTTCCCTCAGGGCCGCTTCGAGCAAGGGAAAACTCAGGTAGACCGATCCGATGACGTCATCGAGGGGGAGCGGCGCAGAAGCCGCAGAGTCCGCAGATCCTTCGAGTGGCTCCGCGGGGGAATCCGGAAAGCGGATCACGGGGGATTCGACTTCGGCTTCCTCGGGCTTCTTTGAGAGCGAGGAATCCTCAAACTGGACCAGTTGCACGGGAGAGGGAGGGGGTGCTCCCAGCAGGGACTCACCGTCCATCCCGGCCCGACCGGCGGCGCTGGGCGGAGGAGTGGCGCAGCCACCCAAGGGCGCAAGCGCCAGTCCGAGCAGCGTCAGCCACAGGACACGGACCATCGCATTGCAGCTCCACAAACTCCGAACAGGCCTCCGAATCTTCGCTTTCGGAAGAATTCATGCCAATCTTCCCAATCGTTACTATCGGCATTTTCGGAAGTTCCACATGAATTCGCGTGAAGAATCGTGGAACGGCCGGCTGAATGCGGCAATTCCCCGGAGAGGATCGGGTTCAGTAGCTCTTGGTCTTCTCCCCCGGGCTCTTGGACTTCTTGGAAGCCTCCCCTTTCTGGGTTTTGAGCGGGGTTTGAGACGTGCTGGCCGGGAAGCCATTCATGCGCCGCCAAACTTCGTACCAGAGTGGCACCTGGTCCAGAAGTACCCAGCCGTTGGCTCGAACCCCCTGGCGGAGATAGCGGGTATCGGGCCAGGCTTCGTCGGTATCGTCCGGGATCACTACCATTCGAAAATTCCCCTGGCCATCGTCAAACGCATCCACTGAAGAAACGACGCCGCCAAACGTTCCGACCGCCACCGAGGGCCATCCGGAGAACTGCACGGCCGGCCATCCCTCGAACTGCAAGCGGACGCGGCGTCCCTGCTCGACCAGGGCGGCATCGTTCCCATCCACCCAAAGCTGCACGGCCCGCGCCGCCGTGTCCGGTACGATCCAGCACAGAGTCTCTCCCGATTTGACCAATTGGCTCCCCTGATTGGGGACGATGTCGATGACAATTCCATCCATTGGCGCCGTCACCCGCTGGCTGTGCTGGCGCGCCAACTCGGATTGCATCTCGGACAATTCTTTCTCGGCCTTGGCCACTTCATTGGCCGATTTGGCCACGTCGGCCTCCGCCTTGGCAACCTTTCCGGTCGCGTCGCGGAGCATCGCCGTGGCATACTCGATATCGGCTTGCGCCTTTTCTTTTTTCGCCTCCCGATCTCGCGTCTTGGCCTCGATTTCCTGATTGGCGGCGGCCACGTCGAATTGCGTCTTGGAGACTTTGGCCAAGAGCGCTTTGTACTTGAATTCCGCTTCCTGGAATTTCAACTCCGAGGAAATCTTCTCATCGGCGAGCTTTTGCTGGCGGAGAAACTGCGCTTTGGCCTGGGGCAATTCGGCCTCGATTTCCTCCAGTCGCTTCTGTTCGGAACTGAATTTCTCCTGGGCCATTTCCAGGTAATCCT
>JBJXGA010000188.1:0-4703 GCA_046152955.1 Planctomycetales bacterium
TGTTTGTTTCCACTGTCAATTGGTTTTCTTTGGAGTCCGAGTCATGAATCAAAAGTCCTGGGCTGGAATGCTGATGGCTGCGTCGGTGATGGTTTGGCTGGCGTGGGAAACGCGGGCGGTCGGTCAGGGAGGAGGCGGAGGTGGCGGCGCGGTTGGCGGCGCTCCCGAGGCCAGTGGCGGCGGCAAGAGGCCGAGAGGGGCTGGCGCCGGCGACATGCAGCGACAGGGGGGGCGACCAGCGAGTGGGATGGGAATGTCCTCAGGGGGTGGGCCGGGCATGATGCCAGGAATGGGAGGAGGAAGTATGATGGGGATGGGCGCTGGCGGTGGAATGGGTATTGGCGCTGGGTTCGATCCGCTCATGCAGCAGGACCTGGCGCTGGATGCCCAGATCCGCGAGGCGATCGAGGCGCTGCCGCCGGCTCCGGAAACGGATGGCCTCGAAGATGAGGCCGCACAGAAGGCCGAACAGGCCCGGGAAGCGGCCCGCCATACCGTCGCCGAATTGTTGGACCAGCAGTTCGAGGTCCGCCAGCAGCGGCGGGAGCGCGAAATTGAGGAAATCGAACGCCGCGTCAAGCGCCTCCGTGACGCCTTCGACAAACGAGCCGCCGCCACGGAGAAGATCATCGAACGCCGACTGAACGATCTGTTCAGCGACGCGGAAGGGCTGGGTTGGGGTGACGCTGGGGGGGGCGAGGCCAAGCCAGGTTTCAGCGGTTTTTCAGGTTTCGGTATCGGCGCGGCGGGAGGCGTCCCAGGCGCGCGCCCCTAACTTTGGAGCGTGCGAACGATGTCCTTAGCCCGTAGGGTTGGACCAGCTCGCCGATGAATAGACAACCCACGCTCTTTAACCCGCACCTCGACCGAAACGGCATTGCGAGCGCCGGCCCACCATGTGCGCGGATGGTGGGCCGGCGCCAGCCGTCACACGCGCGGTTTATCGGCGGGCTGCGGACGATGCTCCGGCTCGCGCAGGAGCGTTCCATCGGCTGGCTGGTCCCACCCTGCGCAAGGCCACACTCCCGGTGCCGGACCGAGCCGGCCGCTCCAACGATCCACGGCAAGAGTCCCCATCCGGACGGAGGCTCGCCAGGGGAGCCCCGCAGACTCGCGAACCGGTTTGCCAGCCGCTAAAGTGTCGGTGCTGGGGAGTCGGCTCGCCGCCGTGGAACGGAGGCGCCGGTCGGGACCAGGGAGGCGCAAGATGGCCGGACAATCGGACAATCCGTTGATCGTGCAGGGGGACCACACGATCCTGGTGGAGGTGCATAGCCCGCGATACGTCGAGGCGCGGGACGCCCTGGCGCGGTTCGCGGAACTCGTCAAGTCGCCGGAACACGTCCACACCTACCGCATCACCCCCCTGTCGATCTGGAATGCCTGCGCCGCGGGGATGTCTCCTCAGGCGATCGTCGAGACGCTGCACGCACTGTCCAAATACGACGTTCCCCACCATGTCGGGACGGAAATTGCGGAGTTTGCCTCGCGCTACGGTCAGCTTCAACTGCACCGGGACGTTCGGCACGGGTTGCGGCTGGACGTGGCGCGCGAAGAGTTGGCCGCCGAACTGGAATGCCATCGCGACGTAGCCCCCTGGCTCCGGGAGCGCATCGGAGCGTGTGAGTTTTCGGTGGACGTCGGCGCCCGCGGACGGCTCAAACAGGAGCTGATCAAGGCGGGATGGCCGGTCGAAGATCTGGCCGGATACGCTCCGGGAGAGCCTTTGGAGTTGACCCTCCGCGACGTGACGCAAGGGGGCCTTCCCTTTGTGCTCCGCGACTATCAGCGGGAGTCGGCGGACGTGTTTTACGCTGCTGGTTCGGAGCGGGGAGGCTCGGGGGTCATCGTCCTCCCCTGCGGCGCCGGGAAAACGATCGTGGGGCTAGCCTGCCTGTCGCGGTTGCAAACCTCAACGCTGATCCTCACGACGAACGTCACCGCCGCCCGGCAGTGGCTGGCCGAAGTGCTCGACAAGACTTCGCTCACCTCCGATCAGGTCGGGGAGTACACCGGCGCCGTCAAGGACATCCGCCCGGTGACCGCCGCCACCTACAATATTCTCACGTGGCGCTCCAATCGCGACGGTGAGTTTCCCCACATGCAGGTCTTCGACTGCCGCAACTGGGGGCTGATCATTTATGACGAGGTCCACCTGCTTCCCGCGCCGGTGTTTCAGGCGACGGCCGGCTTGCAAGCGCGGCGGCGGTTGGGATTGACGGCGACCTTGGTTCGCGAAGATGGCCGCGAAGAGGACGTTTTCGCGCTGATCGGTCCCAAGAAGTACGACGTGCCGTGGAAGGTGTTGGAGCATCAGGGTTGGATCGCCCAGGCGCAGTGCCACGAAGTCCGCGTGCCGCTTCCCGAGGCGCTGAAAATGACCTACGCCACCGCCCCCAAGCGGGATAAGTTCCGGGTGGCGGCGGAGAACCCGCTCAAGGGAGAGATCGTTCGCGATCTGCTCGATCGCCACGCCCAGGACCAGGTGCTGGTCATCGGCATGTTCGTGGACCAGTTGCGCGAAGTGGCGCGCAGCCGCCGGCTCCCGCTGATCACCGGTTCCACGCCGCAGAAACGTCGCGACGAGCTGTTTGAACAGTTCAAAACCGGCGAAGTCAAACACCTGGCGGTCTCGAAGGTGGCCAACTTTGCCGTCGATCTCCCCGACGCTGCGGTCGCGATCCAGATCTCGGGAACATACGGCTCGCGGCAGGAAGAGGCGCAGCGTTTGGGGCGCATTCTGCGCCCCAAGCCGGGAGCCAATCAGGCGACGTTTTACACGCTGGTGACGCGCGACACGGTGGAACAGGATTTCGCCCTCAATCGACAGTTGTTCCTGACCGAACAGGGCTACCAGTACGCGATTCATGAAGGCGTTCCTCAACCGTCGGCGACCTCGCCGGAGGCGCCTGGCCGGAATCTTCCCGCTGCGGGTTGGCACGCTGCGTGCGACGCCATCGCCGCGGCGGCGCGCCCCTGAACCCGACCCCCCATGAGGGATCGCCATGCCCCCCCGCCGACATCCACTGGACGACCTGCTCCCCCTGCTGCAGCCTGGCGGGCTGGAACTGCACTTGGGGGCGACGCTGCTGGAAGTGTCCGAGATGAGCCAGTTGGCGGAATTGGCATCGACCCCTAAAATTCGCCGACTGTTGCTGGCGCGGGTGTCGGATACCGTCGCTCTGGTCGATCCATTGCGGGCCAGAGAGTTGCAAGGGGTGCTGATGGCCGCCGGACATACCCCTCGCGTTGCTGAGAATGATTCGAAATGACGCTTCCGCCTCTCTTGCAACGCTCAAGCCAGGCCGATCTGCAATTTCATCAGCACGATCGCCAGACGATTCAGCGCGCCGTGCGCGTGTGGGGCGCCGGCAAGCCCAAGTCGAACAGTCGGGACGAGCGAGAAGAACTGTTACGGAAGGCGTTTCAGGATCCCGAAGCGGCCGCCAGGGTTGTCACGCGGCTGGAAGAATCCGAACGGCAGATGCTGTCGATCTTCGAACTCTACGGGCCAGCGGTGTCTGGTGGACTGCTGCGTGCTGAACTCGTGTCGCGCGCCATCAATACGTCCCGCAAAAAGAAATCGACAGACAACGATGCCGGTCCCCTGGAGGACGTCGCCGCGCAGCTCCGCGAGAAAATGGTTCTGTTTCTCGGCGACGGATATCTGCACGATGCGTATTTCAACCGCTATCAATTCAACTTTCGGATGTTGCCGATTGCGGAGCGGAATTACCCGGAAATGGTCCTGCACCCGGCGCTTGTCGGTCGCGTGTCGGCGGCGGAACCGCTGGGGTGGACGCCGACGAATATCCTCGATCAGCCGGTGAAATCGGTCGCCCGGCGGACGTCGGCGGAAGTGGCGCTGGATCTGCAAACTGTCTGCGGCGCCCTGCGGCAGATGTCGAACTGGTCGATTTGCCGCGGCGAGGTGATGGCCAAGCCGCAGCGCGCTCGATTGGCCAAGCTGGCCGGTCTGGCTTCGTCCGGAACCGATCCGTTTCAGCCTCCCGACGTGGCCGGGCTGTATTTCGAGTTGCTCAAACGGATGCGGTGTGTCGATGTACACAATCATGCGCTGCTGGAGACCGAATTGGGAATGCAGACGCAATGTCTCGCGGCGGTTCAGGCTCAAAACTGGGTGCGGGCCTGGATCGTCTCGCCGATGTGGCAGGACGGCCTGGGGGTCGTGGCGGAACGGACGGGAGAATATCACTACGACCAACTGGGGAGTCAATCA
Source organism: Planctomycetales bacterium (assembly GCA_046152955.1). Taxonomy (GTDB): domain Bacteria; phylum Planctomycetota; class Planctomycetia; order Planctomycetales; family Planctomycetaceae; genus SIAF01. The sequence continues at coordinate 4,241 of JBJXGA010000188.1, forward strand.
ATCCGACATCTGCGCGAGTTGCTCGCCTGGGCGCTGTGTCGCGTGGCGCACAGCCCGGACCAGTGGCTGGATCTGTTGACGTTCCTGCGCGACTTTCATGACCGTGGCCTGGTCCACAAATTCTATTGCTGCCGTGGACAGTTCCATTGGACGCCGCCGTTTGTCGCTCCCGTGGATAAAGCGGGCTCGGCGCCGCATCCGGAATCGACCTGGTTCAATTGGCTCAGGCTCGGCGGGACTTGGGCAGCCAACGCCCTGATGGTCACGCTGGTGACGCTGGGTCTGGTCGAACGCGGGATGACGCCGGAGTCCAAACCACGACACTGTTTTCGCCTGACCCCCCTGGGACGCGCCGTGTTTGGAGCGCCCGATGTGGAACTCTCCGAATTGCATGCGGACCACCGCTTCCTGACGGTGCAGCCCAACCATGAAATCCAGGTGTACCTGGAAGAAGCCGACGCGG
>JBJXGA010000457.1:0-65842 GCA_046152955.1 Planctomycetales bacterium
GGCATTGAACGTGATCAACCCCGCGCGCTGCAGGGCTTCGCTCATCACATATCGGGGGACCATGCTCCCTCCCAGGGCCGACATGCTCAGAATCACGATCATCGACACGCCGTTCAACTGCTGTCGGCTGCGACAAACTGCCGCCAGGCAGAGTGCCAGACTGGCCGCGGCCGCGGTCGTGCAGACGGTCATGACCAGGAACCCTGAAATTTTGCCGGGCAAGTCGATGCCGAACGCCAGCCAGCCCCAGACGAACATCACCGTGGTCTGCACGAAGCCCAGCGTCATCGTCCACAACCACTTGCCGGCCAGGAGCTGACCCAATGACAGTCGGCTGGTGAGCAGCCGTTCAAGGGTTCCCGCTTCGGCTTCTTCCAGCAGCGTTCCCGCCGTGGCGGTCGTCGTGAACAACAGGAACAACACGGCAATTCCGGCGGCATACATCGCTACGACCGGATTGGACTGGCTGCGGCCCAGAACGTCGACCGTCACCATGTTCCATCCGGCCGTCAAGTTCAGGGTATCCAGCGGCAGATTTGACGCATTCTCTTCGGGATCGACGGTCGCCGATGTTCCGCGCAGTCGCAGCGCCAATTTCGCAACTCGTGCGCGGCGCGCGCCCCGTCGGGCGAGCACTTCTCCCTGCCGAGTCATCATCGCCTCCCGCAATCGTCCGGCCACCAGTTGCGCGGCGACCGGGTCGGAACTGTCGGCGAGCAGCCGCACCTCCAGCGGTGCGTCGGCGTTGCTTGTGGCAACGCCCGAAAGACCGGCAGGGAGTACGACGGCGATGGCTACCCGTCCCTGTTGCAGCAGCCTCTCGCTCTGATCGGCCGTCAAGAGCTCGTCGGCCACCCCCCCTTCCGGATGGCGAACAATTTTGAGTCCCGTGGTAGCCGCCAGATCGCCGGCGATCTGGCGGCTGAAATCGGTTTGGTCTTCGTCGACCAGCGCCACCTTGACGGCCGACAGACCGCGGCCGAGCTGGCCCCCGAAGATGACGGCGAAGATACTGAAAAACACGATCGGTACGACGAAAGCCAGCGCCAGCTCCAGGCGGTTGTGCCACAGTCGCAACAGGCCGATGCGAAACACGGTCGCGATCACTCGCGCAGCTCCCTTCCGGTCAAGTGCAGGAACACCGCGTGCAGGCTGGGACGCTCAATGTCGAAGTCGGCGACCCGGCAACCGGCCGCCTGGAGTTGGGCAAACAGCCGGGGGACGTCGGCCGCGGGATCGGCCAGGGGACAGGTCACAACCTGCGGGTCAGTCGTGGGTTGGAACTCGTCCGGCGCTGCAGGGCTGTGGCATTCCAGGCGCAGGATCGCCCGGGCGCCGGTCCCCACCGTGGCGGCGATCAGCTCCGAGAGCGTGCCGCTGGCGACTACCCGACCGCGGTCGAACACGACGATTCGATCACAGCGCGACTCCGCCTCGTCGAGCTGGTGCGTCGTCAGCAGGATCGACGCTCCGTCGCTGCGGAGCTCGGCGAGCATGTCGAAGATCCGTTCACGACTCTGCGGATCGACCCCGACGGTCGGCTCGTCGAGCAGAATCACCTGCGGTCGATGGAGCACGGCGCAGGCCACGTTCAACCGCCGCTTCATCCCCCCCGAGAAGTGCTGCACCTGTTCGCGGTCGCGGTCGGCCAGCCCCGTCCATTCCAGGGCCAGGGCGACGCGTTCGTGCAACAAACCACCCCGCACTCCATGCAGGCGACCGAAGATCTCCAGGTTCTCGCGAGGCGTCAAATCGCCGTACAGCGCGATGTCCTGCGGCACGAAACCGAGGGCCGAGCGATCGTCGTCCGGCTGGAGCGGTAGGCCTTGCAGCACGATCGTCCCCTGATCGAGTCGCGTTCGTCCGCAGATAGCGCGGATCAGCGTGGTCTTGCCGGCCCCATTCGGCCCCAGCAGCGCCAGCAGCTCACCGGCATGCAACTGGAAGGCGGCACCGTCCAGGGCCGTCAGTTGGCCAAAGGCCTTCCGGGCGTTGCGAACTTCGAGCACGATCTCCGTCGGGGGCATCGGTAAAATCCTGGACCAGGGTGGCTGTCGTCCATCGACAACCGGCCCCATCATGGCGAAGGGGTCGCCGCCACACCAGTGTCGCACGGCATGATGCCCCAGTTGTGTGGCGGTTGGCAGGAAAGTGCCGTCACCGGTGGACTCAGGGATGCATCGTAGACGGCTCACGGAAAGTGTCGGCGACATTGCGTCATGCCATTGTCGACGGGGCTCCGACTGCCGACAGGGGGGCAAAGTCGGCGTGCAGGGCATCGGCGGCGATCCAGCCCGACATGAGCACCATGGGCATTCCGGGACCGGGGTGCGCCGCCCCCCCGGCCAGGTACAGGCCCCGCACGTCGGGGCTGCGATTGGCTGGTTTGAATCCTCCCTGGAACAGGCCGTGGCTCGCCAGTCCATAGATCGCCCCGTTGAGCACGTGATAGCGGCGATGGATGTCATCCGGGGTCAGCCGCTCTTCGCAGACAATCTGTGCCCGCAGGTCGGTGAGCCCGGCGGTGCGCTCCAGCTTGTCGAGGATCGTCTCGCGATAGCCGGGCCACATCTGCCCCCAGTCGTGGTGCGGCCGCAGGTAGGGGGTATGGACCAGTATATAGAGCGCTTCTCCACCCGCTGGAGCGACGCCCGGTTCGCTGATGGCCGGGGCGCAGACGTAACAGGTGGGATCGGGGGCGGGAATGGCCTGCCGGTAAATGGCGTGGAACTCGGCATGCGGGTCGTGCGAGAATAAAAAGTTGTGATGCAGCAACTGCTCATAGCGGCGCTTCAGCCCCAGGTACAGCACCACACCTGAACAGGCGGGCTCGTACCGGCGCCGGCGGGCGAATCGCGCGGCGGCCCGGCCCGTCAGCAGCTCGCGATGCGTCCGCACCGAATCGCAATTCGAGATCACCGCGCGCACCGGAACGCACTCGCCTGAATTGAGTTCGACCGCCTGCACGGCGTCGTGGTCGGTGACGATCCGCGTGACTTGCACGCCCATTCGGAATTCGACCCCCAGTTCGGTGGCCAGCCGAACCAGTGACTCGGGAATTGCCCTGGTTCCGCCGCGTGGATACCAGATCCCTTCGCTGGTCTGCATGTGGGCGATACCACACAACACTGCGGGCGAGGCCTCCGGGGCCGATCCGACATACTGCGTGAAGTGGTCGACCATCTGCGCCACCCGTGCATCGGGAATGTTCGAGCGGACGAGGCCGGCGACCGACCTCCCGAATCGCAGATTGGCGACGTCGCGCAGCACCTTCCACGACAGCATCTGCCTGGGTGTCAGCGTGTCGCGTACCGAGCCGACGCTTTTCCAGAAAAAGAACCGCTCCGAGACGTCGTGCATGCGGCGGGCCACCCCCAGGAACTTGCGGTAGCCAGCGCTGGCCGCCGTCCCCTGGGTGAATCGCTCCAGCCGCATTTCCATTTCGTCGGTCTGCGAAACGAGGTCGAGCTGCGAGCCATCGTCGAAGAAACACCGCCATTGCGGATCGAGACGAATCAGATCCAGAGCCTCATCCAGAGACCGCCCGGCTTCGGCAAAGATCCGCCGGAGTACCGAAGGAAGCATCAGAATCGTCGGTCCCATGTCAAAGCGGAACCCATCCCGCTGCAACACCGCGGCTTTACCCCCCAACCAGTCGTTATGCTCGAACAGCACGACCGCATGCCCGCGCGCGGCCAGTGTGCAGGCTGCCGACAGCCCCCCCAGTCCGCCCCCAATGATACCGATTCGTGAGGCCTGCGCTCCGTGGTCCATACTCGTTCCTCATTCCGGGTTCTGTCGCCGCTTCCAGGCTTCCTTAAGGAATTGCCAAACTCCCGCCAATCGGCATCGCCAACGGCCCGCGTGTGCCGCTTGCAGCCACCCCTGCAACAGCTCGGCCCGCGCGGGCTGCAGGTGCGGGAGCCACCGGCCGTTCCTGCGGATGACCGCTTTCAGGCGCGTCAGGTTCAATAACCCTGCGGCGCCACGCGTGACGCCATAACCACTGGCGCGGCGTCCCCCGAACGGAACCCGTGGATCGGCCGTGGGAACGATGAGGTCGTTGATCACCACGCATCCCGCGTCGATCCGCGCCGCCAGATGCGACGCCTGGGGTTCTTTTCCGAAAACCACTGCGCCCAATGCGTACGGACACTGCGCATTCAGACGCAGGGCCTCGTCGTCGTCGGTCACCTTGACGATCGCCGACACCGGTGCGAACAGATCGGCCTGCAGCAGGCGCATCTCGGGCCGTGCATCGCTGGCGACGAGCGGCCAGCAGGGCGAGGACTCAACCGGACCAGAACCCGCGAGCCTGCCCCACAATCCCTTCGCACCGGATGCCAGGGCTTCCCCGAACAGCAGGGCGGCCGCTGTCGCGGCGCCTGGCTCGACCTGGAGGGGGGGCCGATCGGCCAAAATCCGCGTCAGCCGCCGCTCGAAATCGTTCGCCACGGCGCTGTTGACGAAGACCCGTCGCGGGGCGATGCAGGTGGCCCCCGCGTTGAGCGTCAGGCCAAACGCCACGCATTCCGCCGCACGCTGGAGATCGGCATGGGACTGCACAAAGACCGCATCGCAGCCTGACAGCTCCAGGGTGCAGGGGGTCAGCGTCTCTGCGGCAGAAGACAGCACACGTCGGCCCGTCGCAGCCGAACCGGTCAACAGGACATGATCGACCCCGGCCGCAACGGCCAGCCGTCCCGAGGGCTCGTCGTCGGGCAACACCTGCAGAAGTTGCGGATCGAGCCCCGCCTCGATCAGCAAGCTCTGCAACCCGACTGCGGCACTCCCGGCTCCCTGCCCCGGTTTCAACAGCACGGCATTTCCGGCCACCAGCGCCTGAACGACCTGCACGCCCGGCAGAAACAACGGATAGTTCCAGGTGCCCAGCACCAGCACGACGCCATGCGGCTCGCGAAACAGCGTGACGTCGACGCCCTTCAACCACAGCGGCCGATCGGCCCGGCGACCGCGTTGCGGGCGCAGCAGCCGCGCGGCTCGACGTTCCAAAAACCGGCAGGCATCCGCCAGGGGGATGATCTCGGCTGCCAGCGTCATGGCCGGATCGCGCGCAACCGGCAGCACCAGCGTGGCAGCGACTTCGGCTCCCTGTTCCGCCAGTCGCTGCCGGAAGCGGCGGACAACCTGCAGGCGCTGTGCCACCGGCAGTGTTTGCCAAACGGCTTGCGCGACGCGCGCCTGCCTCAGCAGTAGGAGTACTTCGCTTGCAGTCACCCCCGGGCTCCCCGCGTCGCGCTGAACCGGGCCGTTTCGCCCGATCAGATCGGGTTCCGGGAGCGAAATTCGGGCGTTGAATGCGATGTCCATAAGTCACCCCTCGGCCAGTGCCGGGACGCATTCCGGGATCGGAAACGTGGCCGGAATCCGGCTGCCCAAATCGTCGCACAACAGCCGCGAGGTGATCCGCGCTGATTCGAAGATCACCGGCAAACCGCTCCCCGGGTGCGTGCCGCCTCCCACCAGGTACACGCTCTCGAGATCTTCAAACCGATTCTGCGGGCGCCGGTGCAGCATCTGTCCCAGATTGTGCGCCAGATTGAACGTGGCCCCCTTGTTGACTGCGAACTGGTGCTCCCAATCGGCCGGTGTGATCACGCGCAGGAATCGCGCGCGCCGTTCAACGCCCTTCAAACCAATCTGTTCCAACTGCCGATAGACCGCGGCTGTGAACGCCGGCTGCGCCTGCGACCAGTCGATGTGCGGAGTCGCATGCGGGACCGGCACCAGGACGTACAACGTGCTCATTCCCGATGGAGCCAGCGTGGGATCGGTGACGCACGCGTTCTGCACATAGAATGACGGATCGGCTGACAGCACCTGATCGTCTTCGATGTCCTTCAGGTTTTGCTCGTAGTTGCGGGCGATGTAGATCGAATGATGCGGCAAGTCGTCGTACAGCCCCTCGATCCCCAGGTACATCATGAAGGTCGAGCACGAGTACCGCTTGCCGGCCAACTGCCGATCAGTCCAGCGCCGCCGCAGTCTGTCGGGAACCAGCGCCCGCATGGCATGCGCGAAATCGGCATTCACCACGACCGCTGCGGCCGGATATCGCGCTTTCGAAGTGCGGACGGCCACCGCGCGTTTTCCCGAGAATTCGAGCTCTTCAACCGGTTCGTCCAGATGGATTTCGACACCCATTTCGACGGCGATGGCGGCCATCCGTTCCATCACTGCGCTGCACCCCCCGAGGGGGTGGAACACGCCGTGTTCGTACTCCAGAAACGACAGAATCGAAAACAGGCTCGGACAGCGAAAAGGGGACATCCCCAGGTACTTCGACTGGAACGAGAAGGCGATCGCCAGACGAGGGTCCGAGAAATACGATTGCAGTTCCGTCCCTAGCGACCGCCACGGGCGAAGCCAAGGGAGCATCCGTAGCATGTCGGGAGCCAGCAGATCGGCCAGGCCCGAAAACGGACGTTCCAGCGCCGGCTGCAATTTACGCAGCTTGACGCGATTGTCGACCATGTAGCGGCCGAATGCTCCCGCATCGCGGGGTGAAAGGGCGGCGATCTGCCGCTCCATCCGTTCGACGTCGGGGGTTGCATCCAACTGTCCCCCTGCGCCAAACGTCAGCCGATACTGCGGATCGAGCTTGATCATCGGAACTTCGGTCCGCAGATCGCGGCCGATGGCGGCAAAGATTTCCGACAACACGCGCGGATAAAGGAAGAACGTCGGTCCCAGGTCGAATCGAAAGCCGTGCTCCTCAATGGCGGAAGTCCTTCCCCCAACACGGGATAAGCGTTCGAGGATCCGCACTCGAAACCCCGCCTGGGCCATCAAAAGCCCCGTGGCCAACCCCCCGGGACCGGCCCCGATAATCACAATTTCCGAGTTTTTCGACACGGCTGCTTGCCCCCAACTGACGATCCTTCGAACCCAGCGTATTGACCCAACCAGTCAAATCATAGGAGCGCGGTCAAACTGGTCCCGTTTTCGCACGTTCAGCAGCCCTGCGGGCCAGTCGGAGTCTCACGCCACCCCCCTCCGCTCAGCTTGCCTGAGCGGGGCGACGCCTGGCAGCTACCTGGGTGGCAGCCCAAGCCCCCACTCTCGTCGAGCTTGCCGCGACGGGAGTACGCCTCGTGCAGTGAAAGCTCTGTTCGCAAGTGGCGCAAGGACGGGGAGTCATCCTGTCAATTGGTGACGCGGGTGTACTTTGCCGTCATGAACTGCGTCCAGGAGCCGTCCTGATTTTGAAATTGTGATCTCAGCAGGTAATGGTCCTGGTCGATGACCTCGATGATGTCGTGATACTTTGCCATCGTCCCGCCATCCTCAAAGCTCGGGCCTTCGGAATCGAGGGTCAGCACTTTGCGAGCGGCATCCAGTTGGCCGTCGTATGGCCACAGATGAGTCATGCACGAGGCGACGAACGTCCCCACAAAGCGTTGTCTGGCGGGATCGAATCCGAGTGTCATCACCGAGCGCATCGTCTGGTCATCCGGACCATCGTTCTCCATTTCGCCCAGCGTCCAGAGCGATCCCAGCGACCGGGTTGTTTGCTTCCCCGTCGATTTCAACGGCGGCTGGTCCGGCCCCATCATGCATTCGGTCTCGAAATTCCAATCACCCACAAGCTGGAGGAGCCATTCGTGTTCGGGAGTCGGCTCAGGCAATTGCATCGGATGTTCCTTGCGTTTGTTGATGGATCGATTCGCAATTTGATTGTGGTGGGCAACTTGCGGCTCCTAACTGGCGAATGATACATCCGTACACATTTTGCCGTCAAACGATGACGCAGGCTGTGTCGGCTACGGCGTGGCCGCGCGTCGAATTTGGCGATCGTCTGCGTGTAACATATCAGAGACCAGTCCCGATGCCTGTTTCCCCAATGTCCCCAATCATGTTTCCCGAAACCAATCCCAGCCTGTTGCTCCGTCTCTCCGGGACGGCCAGGGAGCAGGCTTGGTTTGAATTCGTCGAGTTGTACCGCCCGGCGATTCTGCGGCTGGCGGCTCGCAAGGGGTTGCAGCATGGGGATTGCGAAGATTTGGCGCAGTCGGTGTTGCTGTCGGTGGCGGGGGCCATCCAGGCCTGGGAAACAGACCCGGCCCGCGGAAAATTCCGGACCTGGCTCCATACGATCGCCCAGCGACGTGTCATCGATGCCCTGCGTCGGCGCGCCACCGCAGCCGTCAGCGGCGGGTCGTCGGTGCAGCGGCTGCTGGAGGAACGGGAAGAGCGCGGCGAGGATTCCTCCCTGTTCCGGATGGAGCTGAAGCGACAGGCGTTTCGACAGGTGGCCCACTCGATTCGGGATGAGTTTCAGGAGACGACCTGGAACTGCTTCTGGCTGGTTGCCGTGGAGGGGCTTGGCCCCGCCGAAGCGGCGCGGCAGACCGGCAAGAGCATCGGCGCGGTCTATGCCGCCAAGGGGCGCGTCGCCCGCCGGCTGATCGAGCGGATTCGCGAACTGGAGCCGCAGTTTTCCGGGGAGGAATGCGATGATTGATTTCACGTCCGCCTGTGATCCTGGCGCCATTGAGTCACTGCTGGGGGGCGACCTATCGGATGACCAAACGCGGCGTGTCGAAGCACACCTGGAGACGTGTGCCGTGTGCCGCGGGCGGATCGTCGAATGGGCGATTGCGCCCCAGGAATGGAGCGAGATTCGGACACACCTGTCGGAGGACGAACTGGTTCCGCAAACTGCACAGGGGATGGCGACGGACACGGCTCAGGAAGCGTCCCGGTCGCCGCTGGGGATCCTGAAATTCCTCTCCCCGACGGACGATCCGCAGATGCTGGGGCGGCTGGGACAATATGAAGTGAGCGGGATCATCGGTTCGGGAGGAATGGGTGTCGTTCTCAAAGGGTTCGACCGGTCATTGAATCGGTTTGTGGCGATCAAAGTGCTGGCGCCGCACCTGGCGGCCAACGCGGCAGCCCGGCGGCGCTTCTCGCGCGAAGCCCAGGCCGCCGCTGCGGTCATGCATGACAATGTCGTCGCCATCCATGGGGTCTCGGAGGCGGGGGGGCTTCCCTTTCTGGTGATGCCGTATGTGCGTGGTCGCTCGCTGCAAAAACGGATCGAAGAGCAAGGGGTCTTGTCCGTCGTCGAGGTGCTTCGGATCGGGCATCAGGTCGCCGCCGGCCTCGCTGCGGCACACGCCCAGGGGCTGGTCCATCGCGATATCAAACCGGCGAACATCCTTCTTGAGGAGGGGGTCGAACGGCTGCGGATCACCGACTTCGGCCTGGCGCGGGCCATCGACGACGCCAGCCTGACGCAGAGCGGTGTGATCGCCGGGACGCCGCAGTTCATGTCCCCCGAGCAGGCCCGCGGCGACGCGATTGACCCCCGCAGCGACCTGTTCAGCCTGGGGAGCGTGCTGTACGTGTTGTGTACCGGACGCCCTCCCTTCCGAGCCGAAACAACGTATGGCATTCTCCGGCGAATCACCGACGCCCCGGCCCACGCGATTCGGGAGATCAACGCCGAGATTCCTGACTGGCTGGCGGCGATCGTCCACAAGCTGCTGGCCAAGAACCCCCAGGAGCGGTTTGCCTCGGCAGAGGAAGTTGCGGGATTGCTGGAACAGTGCCTGGCCCACGTGCAGCGGCCGACCGCGGCGACATTGCCGCTGGCCGCGGTGCGGCTGGTTGAGACGAGCAATGTCCAGCGCTCTCGAAGATCGTCAATGCGCCGATTTGCGGGAGTTCTAGCAGTCGTGGCGGTCGGCTGCGCGGCGCTGGGGCTGGCCGTCTCGCAACTCCCTCATTCTGATCCGGACCAGGCGCGAAACGATTCGAACGCGGCGGCTCCCGAAGAAACGGCACCGATGGCGACCACGCCTGTCGGGCCATCGGCTGATTCACTGCTGGACTGGTCCGCCGCGGCGAAGGAAACCGATGCGCTGTTGGAAGACGGAGAGCAATTCGAACAGCGGATGGAGGAGTGGTGGGGGCCGATGATCGCTGAGGAGCCCGCACCAGAAGCGCCCTAGTGGGCTACGCGGGCCCGACGCGACCCATTGAGAACGCGAAGAGGCACGTACTGATCGGGGCCAAGCAAGCCATCGTCGGGGAAATTGTACGCCGACAAATGCGGGCCGACACTTGTCACTTCAAGTATTCAGATCCAAAACATTCAAACAGGATTCAATGCCATGCCATCGAGACAATGCGGATCAACTCGACGCTGCCAAGGTCAGATAGGGAACCAGCCTCCACGGATGACCGACGTAGGATTATTTGTTGCAACGTCGCGCGTCAGAGACGTTCAGGGAGCCGATGTCGACGGCGGCCCAACGGGGGAATTTACTTTTTTGAACGCACAGCGGCGGCTCGGCGGGAGCCTCGCCCTCCCGAGATTTGAATGGTCGCAGGTTGCCCGAATGTTGGTCTTGGTTGTGCTGTTTGCCTCGCGGTTGACCGCGCAGGAGATCCCTTCTGATGAGGCTGGCCCAACCGGCGCTCCGGAGAGAGCCGCGACCACGCCCCCCGTCGGCGGAGCAGAGGATGCAAAGCCACTCAAGGAACCCACCCCATCCGATACCCGCAACGAACAGTCTGACAAACAAGAACTTGAGGCAGCGTTGCGGAGAGCGAAGGCACTGGAGGCCCAATCGGCCCTACTGCAGGCTCGGTTGGAAGAATCTGAACGGAAGCGTCAGCAATTTGCTGCCGCGCGTGGCAAACCGCAGGATGCAGCGCGCGACGATGATTCCGCAAATTCAACCAGCACGAAACACTTTAGCCCGAACGTCGTGTCGCTGCGGGACAATTACGCGCGGCTCGACAAGCGCGCCGCCGCCCTGGCGGCGGAACTCCGCGCGGTGCGGCAGCCAGAGGGCGCCGCGACCGAAGAGGACAGGCGTCGCACCAACCTGTTGCGGGCTGTCGTCCAAGAGGCGTTTGATGCCGGTCAGGAACTGCATCAGGCCGAGCTGCGCGAATTCGAACAACGGATGCAGCGTCTCCAGGCGACATTCCAACAGCGGCGCCGCAACCGCGATCGAATCATTGACCGACGGATCGACGAACTGCTCAACGCTCCGCTGCAATGGGAATCGGATCCCGAAGCGGCGACGTCCTCCGGAGCGCGCGGGAGCGCTCCCTCAGTCGCCGCGACCGGCAGTCTCGTGGTAGCACAACTCACTGGCGTCTGGACGGTGAATCTGCTGCCGTCCGATGAATCCAAAGTGCCGGCGGAAAAGCGAATTCGGCTGGCATTCTGGAAGGATCGATCGGCCGTCTTCCAGGGACAACAACTCAAGAGACTATGGAAAGCCGCCGTGGATCTGAGCCACGAACCGCACCGTCTGTCGTTGACGGCAATCGACTCCCCTGAATCCCGAGAGGGCATTTTTGAAGTCCGGGGGGATGGCCTGCGGTTGAACATTTCGGGACAGCCCAATGAGCGTCCCACCAGATTTGGAACGGATCGGCCGGAGTTTGTTCGAATCCACGCGTCGGTCCCAGACGATCTGCTCCTTTCCATGCAGCACCCGGATCTTCCATCGACCACCTCGGATCTTCCGTCGACCGTCCCGGACCTCCTGGCCACCAAGGGATCAGAGCGACCGAAGACTCCTCGCAAGCCATTCCTGCGAGCCGTCACGGTCGGTGTCGTGTCGGCCAATGGCGGGAACAACCTGGTCTCCATCTCCTGCAAGGAACCGGGGAACATTTGCGTCGGTGACGAATTGTGCCTCAGCCGTGAGGACGTCAGTATCCCTATCCCTGAGCGCAGCACGCGACTGGGTTGGGTCACGATCATCGAAATGAAGGACGCCGAAACGGCGATTGGCCGCGTCTCCGAAATGCCGAGGGTCTTACGAAACAATCGGTATGTCTACGATACGGCCCAGCCGGGAAACTCAGTCGAACGCCCCATCTACGAGGACAATCCGGTGCCGGGGAACTGAGCGAAATGGAGGGGGCGCACCCGCCGCGGCGCTGTGCGGTGGGGGGACGATCGATTATCTTTGATGTGCTTCGATCGTCCCCCCACCCTTTTCCGCCTCCCCCCGCGCATGCTCACGATCATCATTCCGGTTTTCAACGAGGCCGAGAGCCTGGCGGAACTCCAGTCGCAGATCGATCGCGTTCGGACTGAGCATCGGCTCGAGCTGGAAATGGTGTTCGTCGACGATGGGTCTGCCGACGCGAGCTGGTCGGTGATCTGCCAGCTTGCGGCGCGCGATCCCTCGGTGCGGGGGGTCCGCTTTCGCCGAAATTTCGGCAAGGCTGCCGCACTCTCGGCGGGAATTCAGGGAGCCCAGGGGGACGTGCTCTTCATGATGGACGCCGACTTGCAGGATGACCCGGCGGAGATCCCCCGGTTTCTCGAGCGGCTGGCCCAAGGCTGCGATGTGGTCAATGGCTGGAAGCGCCGCCGACTCGATCCCTGGCACAAGGTGTATCCCAGCCGCGTCTTCAACTGGATGGTCAGCCGCCTGACAGGATTGGCGCTCCACGACCACAATTGCGGACTCAAATGCTTTCGACGCGAAGTGGCCGCGGAGATTAGGCTGTACGGCGAACTGCACCGCTTCATCCCGGTCCTGGCGCACGCCCGCGGTTTCCAGGTGACCGAACTGGAGGTCCATCACCGTCCCCGCGTCCACGGGCACAGCAAGTATGGGGTGCGACGATTCCTGCGCGGTTTTCTCGATCTCTTGACGGTCAAGTTTCTGACCGGTTTTGATCGTCGTCCGCAGCACCTGCTGGGAGCGCTGGGACTCCTGTTTCTCGGACTGGGGGGGGTGGGGCTGACGTTTCTGGCGATCGTGTGGCTGCTGACGCATCTGCCGCCGCACCTGGAACTGGCGCCGATTGGCAACCGCCCGCTCCTCTCGTATTCCATCGCCGCGCTCCTCCTGGGAGGGCAACTGCTGTCGATGGGTTTTCTGGCGGAACTGATCGTCGCCTACACCGGCCGGGACTGCGATACATACAGCATTCGGGAGCGGACCGGAGATTTCAGCATTACGGAGAGTTAGGGCAGAGACAGAACCTGCTCGTCAAGGGCTGTCAATCCGCCGCGCCGTTGTGCTTCGAGCAGGTGCAATGAGAGGGGGGCCATCGTAGCGGAATCCTTCCGCATAACCATCTTAACATCAACCGGCCGCAGTCGCCTTACGCCGGGATTTGACCGGGCGGCGAGCAGTGAAACGCAAACCCCCACGATGACCAGACTCAACAACCCTGTGGCGGTGTGAACCATCCGTGCGGTATCTGGTGGAAGCCAATGCATGGAGAAGGTCTCAGCGAGATCGAGCACCTCCAGCATACCACGCCGGCCGGGATTGGCAGGCGATGATTGGTCGACCATACCCCAATGGGGTTATCTCCCAAAGCCCAGGGTCGCGCAGCGCACCCTGGGATGAGAACGACACATCGCCACCTTACCCCGATAGAGGTTGCATCATTTGCTCCCGCGCGCTGCATTCATCCCGTTCGAACCTCCGCGCGTCGTGGATGAAACCCCTTCGGGGTAAATTCGAATTGACGCGGCCGCACCCAGGGTGCGCTGCGCGACCCTGGGCTTTGGGATCATTCCCCTTCGGGGTAATTCGCGTTGTCCGGCCGTGTCAGCGGCATTTGGTTTTTCTGGGTATACACTTGAATCCTGGCGGTAGCCACGTTCGCCCGAACGTGGGCCCAGCAGCAATTACCCGCATTCTGGCGAATGTGGCGACGGGGGAGGGGCTGCCACGGAATTTGTGTACACCCAATCCTAAGACGTGGCGCCCCCTGATCCCCAGGCTGCCCTCGGGACGCCGCGCGATCTCAGCCACCCATTGCCCTGACTACTCGCCGACGAGCGTCAACTGCAGTCGCGGCGCGGAACCGGATGCCAGCGTCTCCAGCCGTGAACTGATCTGGTCGAGCTGATCGACGAGTTGTTCGCGGCGGAGGGACCATTGCGCCAGCCAGTCATCGAGGCGCGCATCAGCCTGCGATTCCGCGAGTTCCGTCTGTTTAACATTTTGATCCAGTCGAAGAAGGGCCTCACTCAGGCAAGATTTGGCGGAGCGCCGGAACGCGGACAAGCTGCGGTCGCACAGAGGCATGACTTCTCCTGTCAATATGGACAAAAGGCAGAAACTACATCGACCTTAATGCCTCAGCGGCTTGAGGAGTTTGCTGAACCTGAGCAAGCATGGGAGGATGATTCGAAAGTCGCGGTTTTGACGGATGAACCGCTCCACACCAATACGGCAACCGTCTATGATAGGCCGCTAGAAAGCAGCCTCCGTTTCGCTGCGATGTACGGACATTGCGTTCAGAAGGAAGGTTTGGAATGGCGCCGCAGACTCAGGGGCTCCGCATTGGCTTCATCGGGGCGGGGAAAATGGCCACGGCCCTCGCACGAGGGCTGTGCCAGGCTGGGTTGACCGTGCCCGGCAACATTCGGGCCAGCGATGTCATGGCCGGGGCTCGCGAGGCGTTCGCCGCGCAGACTGGCGCCGTCGCTTCGGATCAGAACCTGGAGGTGCTCCGCCATGCCGAAATCCTGTTCCTGGCAGTCAAACCGCAGCACTTCCGCGGCGTCCTGGAGGAACTGGCTCCCCACGTCGGCCCTGCACAACTGATCGTCTCCATTGCCGCGGGCATTCCGCTGGAAGTCATGGCCGCGACGTTGGGAGCGCAACGCCGGCTTGTGCGAGTCATGCCCAATACCCCGTGCCTCGTGGGAGCCTCCGCGTCGGCCTATTGCCTGGGAGGGGCCGCCACGGCGGACGATGGCCGGCTCGTCGAACAGATGTTGTCGGCGGTCGGAATTGCGTTTGCCGTGCCGGAAGCACTGCTCGACGCGGTGACCGGTTTGTCGGGGAGCGGACCGGCCTATGCCTGTCTGATCATCGAGGCGCTGGCGGATGGCGGCGTGCGGGTGGGATTGCCGCGGGACGTGGCGCTGAAGCTGGCCGCGCAGACGCTCCTCGGGACGGCGAAAATGGTCCTGGAAACCGGCGCGCATCCAGGGGTGCTCAAGGATGCCGTCGCCAGCCCAGGGGGGACGACCATTGCCGGGCTGCACGAATTGGAACGGGGGGGGGTGCGCGGAACGTTGATGAACGCCGTCGAGGCCGCCACGCGCCGGGCGCGCGAGCTGGGGCAGTCGCAGTGAGCGCGTCGGCCCGACCGCTGGTGGTGATCGATGTCGTCGGACTGACGATGGACATGCTGGGGCCACACGCCCCCCGGATCACGCAATTGGCCCAGGCGGGATTCGCCCGCCCGATGGGAACCGTCCTGCCGGCGGTGACCTGTTCCGCGCAGGCGACGCTGCTCACCGGGTTGCTCCCCCGCGATCACGGGATCGTCGCCAATGGATGGTATTTTCGCGACCTGTCTGAGGTTTGGTTGTGGCGGCAATCCAACCGGCTGGTCGCCGGAGAGCGCGTCTACGAGGCCGGACGCCGCCGCGATCGGGCCTACACGACCGCGAAAATGTTCTGGTGGTACAACATGTACGCCCCGGTCGAATGGTCGATGACGCCGCGACCCAGCTATCCGGTCGATGGCCGGAAGATCTTCGACTCGTATAGCCAGCCCGAGGACTTGCGCGATCGGCTGCAAGAGCGGCTGGGGGTTTTCCCGCTTCCCCGATTTTGGGGCCCTCTGGCGGACATCGCCAGCACGCGCTGGATCGTGGACGCCACACTCCAAGTGATGGCGGAACACCAGCCGACGCTGACGCTCGCCTACCTGCCGCACCTGGACTACAACCTGCAGCGCCTGGGTCCGCACGATCCGCAGATCGCCGAGGACATTCGGCTGGTTGACGCCGAGGCGGGTCGGCTGATCGACGCCGCCCGCGCGCGCCAGGCCGAGGTGGTGATCGTCTCAGAATATGCCATCACCGCCGTCGATCAGCCGGTGGCGATCAATCGCCTGTTGCGGGAGGGGGGTTATCTGGCGGTCCGCCGCGAGCCGCTGGGATGGGAATCGCTCGACTGCGGCGCGTCGCGGGCGTTTGCCGTCGCGGACCACCAGGTGGCCCACGTGTACGTGCGCGATCCCGACGACGTTGCGGCGGTCGCGGCGCTGCTCCAAAAGTCCCCTGGGATTGAACGGGTTCTCGACCGACAACACCAGGCGGAATTTGGACTCGACCACGAGCGTTCGGGAGAACTGGTGGCGGTGGCGGCGCCGGGGGCCTGGTTCACCTATTACTTCTGGCTCGACGACGCGCTGGCCCCCGATTATGCCCGCACGATCGACATCCACCGCAAACCGGGCTACGACCCGGTGGAACTATTCGTCGATCCAAAACTGCGATGGCCCCGACTGCGAATCGCGTGGCGACTGGCGCAGAAACAACTCGGATTCCGTTACCGGATGGATGTCATCGGACTGGACCCGACGATCGTCCAGGGGAGTCATGGCCGCCTGCCGACTCCAGGACGCGAATCGGCCGAGGGACCGATTTTTGTCAGTTCGTCCCGCGCGATCGAGCGCGAATCGATCGCCATGACCGACGTCAAGGAACTCCTCTTGGCGCTGCAATTTGGTTCGTGAACTCCAGCGCCAGACCCAGGCGGGGGCCTATTCCTTTTTTTCGACTTTTTCCTCTGCGACCGGCTTTTCGATTCGGCCCCACAAATGTCCGCCGACTTTGTCGTGCTGCCAGGTGCCGGAATATCGATCGCCATGCACCAGTACCCGCGAGGTGAATGTTCCCAGGCCCGGGATCGTCAGATTGGTGAGGGTGATGACCGGCGTGTCCCCGGCCCATTTGACCTGCAACTGCATCGGGACCGTCAGGTCATGCTTGCCGTATTGGATGCGGGCGGCAAACAGCCAATAGTCCTCCTTGATCTTGGTGACTTTGCTGATCGTGTACTTCTCCACTTGCGACGGTTTCTCCTCGCCGTCGATAGTGACGCTGTAGCGGCCGGCGAAAACGGCCCCCGACAGACGTTCGGAGAACTCCTTTTCCAGCGCGGCCTGATCGAGCGCGGGGGAATTCCGGGCCTCCTGGCGCGGAGCCGGCTGGGGGGACTCGACGGCGACCTTGGCATCCGCAGCCATCGTCGAGGGAATCAGCCACAAACAGATCAGCAACTCGATCGGCATGAACAGGTACTCCCGGAAGACGAAGACATCGGGACCGCCCGGTGGTCCGCCGTGAGGCCAACCGTACAGACAGTGAGTCAGTCCCGTAGACAATGATTGTTTCACCTTTCCGGGGTGCTTTCAAGGGGGACTGAGCGCCGGCACTTCTCCCATTATTCTCGGAGCCTTCATCGATCATCCACAGTTCCGGGATAGGATGCCTGGAGTTCAGCCGGTTCAAACTGGCTGGAACAAATTTCTCCTCCACGGATGGATGTTGCCTTCAGCCCCTTTCAGGAGGTGATGATGCTGGTTCTGGCCCGAAAAACGAGTGAGTCGATCTGGATGGGTGACGATGTGCGGATCACCGTTGTCCAGATTCAGGGGGGACGGGTCCGGCTGGGGATCGAAGCCCCGCCACATGTCCGAATTCGTCGAGAAGAGGTGCTCCCGGAGCCATTTTTTGAGCGGTTTGCTCCGCCGGATTGGGAAGTGGCTGTGGGAACTGATGCAGACGACTCCTGGTGAATGAATGCTTCCCTCCCGACGACAGCCCCAAGCCCGGAATCGCCTTGAGGATCTCGGGAATGGACGACTGTGGATTTGCCAATGCAAGCGGCACGGGGATTCTCAAGATTTATGCAGTCCCATCCACACCGGTTG
Organism: Planctomycetales bacterium; assembly: GCA_046152955.1. Lineage (GTDB taxonomy): Bacteria > Planctomycetota > Planctomycetia > Planctomycetales > Planctomycetaceae > SIAF01. The sequence goes on from JBJXGA010000457.1 coordinate 17,707, forward strand.
CCGATGAATATTGCTGTCAGCCCGCTGGCATGATCTGTTCCTGACTGGCCGGAACCGTCAGGAACCCAGCGGTTCAAGATACGCGGATGAAGGTCGGGACGACACGTTTTCAAGTTCCGTCGGAGGCGCCAAACCCATACTCGTTGGCCAGGGGATCACCCAACGGACCGTGCTCACACGGCCGGATCCCCTTCCATTCTCGAAGCGATTCCACCGTCGCAACACGCTTGACGCCCGACTCACAGCGGCGGTTCCCTCCAGGGAACCGCCGCTTGTTTTTTGACAGCCTCAGCCGGACGATTGCGAAATGACCCCCAAATCCTGCAACAGCTTGTAGGCGGCGACTGTGGCCACGGTCCAAAAGAACAGTCCGATGAGCGTCAACAGAATCCGGACGATCCAATTCGGCCGCAGTGGCTTGGGAAGGAGCGTGCTGTTGATCGCCACCACGTGCCAGCAACTGAATCCCAGAGCAAAGTTGTAAATGCTCGTGGCGATCTTGAGTAGCGTGCCGGGGCTGGGTACAAATCCGAGCATGACCACGCCAAACAGGGCATAGCCGGAGAGAACGGCAAAATACACGTTCTTGATTTTGCTTGGGTCCAGCGTATGCAGCCACTTGCTGGCGGTCCAAAAGACATCAACCCAGCGGCGGACAAAGCCATCGATCGTCGAGGCCATGCTGGGGGCCAGGACGACAAACCCGCAAAACAAGGTCATCATCCACAGCATCTGGCCGACTTGCTCTCCCGCCCGCTCGCGCACCGCGTCGGCGGTCATCACCGAAAGGGTCCAGTCGCTCTGCTCGATTTTGCCGCGTTTCAGAAACTCAACTGACAGCATGCTGGGGAGCGCCAGGCCAAAAAAGCAAGCCGGCGCCCAGACGAACGCCTGGTCCCGAACGACGTGATAATACCACCGCTTCCAGCGAGGAAGCGACGCCTGGTCGGGGAGGAACACCGTTCCCATGTGCGACAACTGAATGTTGTGCCCCCCCACAAGGCTGGGAATCGCCCCGACGTGTGAGCCCATCCCCCAACCCTGGTCGCGGGTGTAGTTGCTGATCGGCGTGTTGGACAATCCTCCCTGTCCGGAGATGGCCACCAGACCCGACAGAAAGGCGGCCATCGACAGGTCGATTTTGGGCATCTCGCGCCCCTCCCACAGGGCGACCAAGACATTGTCGAGATCTCCTTCCGTGCCCACCGGAACCTGGCCAAATTTGAAAAATCCGCTGAAGATCTCCGTCCAGGTTCCCGCGTGTGAATAGAAAAAGGCCAGGATCAGCAGAAACCCCATGACCACGACGATCTTAAACGTCATGATCAGCTTCAGCGAATTGTAGACCTTCCCCCCGAAGACCATGGGAAGTAGCGCCAATCCAAAAATCACGAGCGACAGCCCCCGGAGCAGAGTCCCATGTTCTATGGGATCGGGAACTTTCCCCAGGTACATGGTGACAATGGGGGTCGCCGCGCTGGCGGCCAAATATGGGAAGACCGTTCCAAAATCCAGCGCCAAATAGACCAACACCCAAAAGAGCGGGCCAGGCAGGGTGCGGCATTTGCCGGTGAAGATCGGTTCGCCGGTATAGAGCGTGTAGCGGCTGATCTCGATGTTGTAGAGCACCTGCCCCAGAATACTCAGCGTGGCCAGCCAGAGCAGCCCGCCGCCATACATCGCCGTGACCCTCGGTCCCAGCAGCCATTCGCCCCCGCCGATCGCCGCCCCTCCCATCAGCAACCCCGGTCCCAGGAATTGCCACAGGTTCTTCCATTGAAACCGCGGCGCGTCGGGAAGCGTTCCCAGGTTCCAGCGGGGCATGTCCTGGGCGCCGGGATGGGGCGCCTGGCCGGGCTCCGCAGCAGAATCGGCGAGCGATGATTCCATATCGGTGTCACCTCCGGGGATGGTGCGCCGGACAAGCCGGCGCGAGAAAGGCACTGTGACCGGCCGGACCCAGGGATGAAACCTTCGCCGGCGGTCGTTCGCAAAGAGGGGGGGCGCTTACGGCTTCAGGAACTCGTGCTCGCCGGAACGGACCGTCAAGACGGGACAGGGAGCGGTGCGGACGATTTTCTCCGCCACCGACCCCAGCAGGATGTGCGCCAGCGCGCCGCGACCGTGGGTTCCGACGATCACCAGGTCGGCGTCTTCGTCGCGCGCCACTCGGGCAATTTCCCCCGCCGGATTGCCGTGCACCATCAGCACGCGGGCCTGCGACAGCCCCGCCGCAGCCAGCACCTGTTCGCATTGCACCCGCGCATGCTGCTCCTGCAGTTCGCCGAGATTCGGAGGAAAATACCCCTCGGACACGGGGGGCAACTGCGAGATGAAATCCGGCTTTTCCAGCACGTGGCAAAGCACGACCTCCGCCTGAAAGGCCTGGGTAAACGCCGCGGCATATTTTAATGCCACTTGCGAATGCTGGCTGAAATCCGTAGCGACGATGATGCGCTTCAGGTCGATCATGGAACCCTTTTCACCCCGACGTGGAACACCCTGCCAGATCCCCCCGCCCTGCCTCCTGTCGCGGAACATCCGGCCTATGAATTTGGTGAATCGCCGTCGGCTCCTCCGCGGCAGCACGCCTAACCATACACGAAGCCTTGGTGGGTTCGCCAGTCCCCCGGCTGAGGAATCTGACCGAAGGGGAAACGAGTGGCGAGGCGGCGGCCGTTGCGGTACGATTTCCAAGCTTGATCGTCCGGCGATCCGTTCCGAATCTTCGAATCTCCGCCGGACGCGTTCCCTCCCGGATCGATCCCTTCCGCAATGTCCGCCGACGCCCCTATCCTCACTCCCGCGCAGGTCCGCGCGTGGATCCGTTCGCATTTGCCGATCGACGACTTTTTGAATCAGCGGGTGTTGTTGATCGTCCCCGACGGAACGCGAACTGCTCCCTTGCCGCTGCTGTTTGACGCTGTCTACCAACGGCTCCGCGCGGTGGCGTCGCAGTTTGACGTGCTGATCGCCCTGGGAACGCACCCTCCCATGAACGAGCGACAGATGTGCCGCCTGCTGGGGATCGCCGAACAGGAACGGAACAAACTCTTCGCCCAGGTCGGACTCTTCAATCACGAGTGGGACGACCCCGAGGGACTCTTGCATCTGGGACGCCTGACGGCCGAGGAGACCAGCGCCCTCTCCGGCGGACTGCTTGCGGAAAACGTCCCGGTGACGATCAACTCGCGGATCACCGACTATGACGTGCTCCTGGTCCTGGGACCGGTGTTTCCGCACGAAGTGGTGGGGTTCTCCGGCGGCAACAAATATTTCTTTCCGGGGATCGCCGGCGCGGAGATTCTCAATTTCTTCCATTGGCTGGGGGCCCTGATCACCAACGCCGCGATCATCGGCGTCAAACAGACCCCCGTGCGGCAGGTGGTCGATCGGGCGGCGGCGCTGATCCCAGTCACCCGAAAGTGTCTGGCGTTCGTTGTCTCTCCTCAGGCGGAAATTCATGGGATGTTTTACGGCACTCCCGAAGCCGCCTGGAATGAGGCGGCGGACCTTTCGGCGCAGACCCACATCACCCGCGTGCCGCGCCCGTTCCGGCAAGTCCTCTCCTGCGCCCCGCCGATGTACGACGAATTGTGGGTCGCCGGGAAATGCATGTACAAATTGGAACCGGTCGTGGCCGACGGAGGGGAACTCATCATTTATGCCCCGCACCTGACGGAAATCTCGATCACGCACGGCGCGATGATCCGCCAAGTGGGCTACCATTGCCGCGATTACTTTACGAACCAGCCCGGGCGCTTTGAGCACATCCCCCGCGGCGTGTTGGCGCATTCGACCCACGTGCGAGGACAGGGGACGTATCTTGCCGGAATCGAGCAGTGCCGCATCCAGGTGACGCTGGCCACCGGCATCCCCGAAGCGGTGTGTCGCGAGATCAACCTGGGCTACCGCGATCCGGCGTCCATCGACGTGGAAGCGTTCGCCGATCGCGAGGAGGAAGGGGTGCTGCTGGTGCGCAAGGCGGGGGAGATGTTGTATCGGCTGGAATGACGGTTTGGGTCATGTTCAGGAATCGCTGAGTCGACTAGGATTTACGGAGAATGAGCGACGGCGAGCCCGCCATCGCCGAAACGCCTGACACGACTCCTGAAGGACTACGCGTGCCCACCGTCAACCCTCCCGCAAGCGAACTTGCACCTCGTCTGGACATCGCCTTATCGGCCGCCCGCGGGGCGGGCGACTTGATTCTGACGCACTACCAGGCGACCGGACTGGTCGTCGATCGGAAGGGGGACAATTCGCCGGTAACGGTCGCCGATCGAAATGCCGAGCAGTTTCTGCGGGCCGAAATCGCCCGGCACTTTCCCGCCGACGCCATTTTTGGCGAGGAGTTTGGCGAGCAATCGGGGAGTTCCGGGTATCGCTGGATTCTCGATCCGCTGGATGGAACCAAGTCCTTCATCCACGGCGTGCCATTGTTTGGCACGCTGGTGGGGGTGGAGCTGGAAGGTCGCTGCGTGGCCGGAGTGTGTCACTTTCCGGTGCTGAATGAAACGGCGTGGGGAGGGCGCGGCCTGGGAGCGTGGTGGCAGCCGGCGGGCGCCGATCCCCGGCCGGCGCGCGTCTCGCAGATCGCCCATTTTTCTCAGTCGTTGTTGTGCTTTACGACCGTGCAGGGCTTCACCCGCATTGGCCGCATGGACGCCTTCGAAGCGCTGGTCGGCGCCGCGGGAATCGCTCGCGGATGGGGAGACTGCTACGGCCACGTCCTCGTCGCCACCGGGCGCGCGGAAGTGATGGTCGATCCGCTCATGAACCCCTGGGACGGCGCGGCTCTGGTCCCGATCATTGAAGAGGCGGGCGGATCGTTCATGGACTGGAACGGCAAACCGACGATCTACTCGGGAAATGGCATCTCGGTCAACGCCCCCCTCCGCGAACCCGTTCTGCGGATCACCCGCCGCTAGGCCCCCATGCGTCCCCTCAGGAATTCAGATGGAACACCACCATCTTTTCTTCGGTCATTTCTTTGACGGCGTAGTGAGGGCCTTCTTTTCCCAGGCCGCTGTCTTTGAGTCCGCCATAGGGCATCATGTCGGCTCGCCACTGCGTTCCCCAGTTGATGTGCAGGTTGCCGCTGTCGACTTCCCGGGCGAAGCGCATCGCTCGCTCGATGTCGCGGGTGAAGATGCTGGCCGAGAGTCCGTAGTTGGTGGAGTTGGCCAGTCGGATCGCCTCGTCGATGTCGCTGGTCCTGGTCACGGCGACCGCCGGGCCGAACAGTTCATCGCAACTGATCCGCATTTCCGGCGAGACGTCGGCCAGCACGGTCGGTTCGTGCAGCGTCCCCTGCCGGTGGCCTCCCGTGACCAATCGGGCCCCGGCCCCCACCGCCTCTCGAATCCAGGATTCCACCCGGACCGCGTCCTGTTCGCGGATCATGGGGCCCATTTTCGTCCCTTCGGCCAACTGGTCCCCGGTCTTGAGCGCCTGCACTTTGGGAGTCAGCGCATCGAGGAAATCACCGTATACGGGCGATGAGGTCAAGATCCGCTGCGCGGAGATGCAAACCTGGCCGGCGTTCGAAAACCCGGAAGCGGCGACCATCGCTGCCGCCAGATCGAGGTCGGCGTCGTCCATGATGATTACGGGGCTGTTGCTCCCCAGTTCCATCGTGACCCGTTTCACCCCCGCCAGTTTGCAGATCGCCTCGCCGACTTCAAAACTCCCGGTGAAACTGATCTTCCGCACGCGGCGGTCGGTACACAGGGAGTTGCCGATTTCCCCCCCGCCTCCGGTCAGACAGGCGATCGCCTGTCCGGGCAGCCCCGCTTCCAGCAGAATCTCCACCAGTGCCAAGGCCGACAGGGGAGTGTCGCTGGCGGGTTTGATCAGGACGGCATTTCCCGCGGCGAGCGCCGGCCCCACCTTGTGGGCGACCAGATTGAGGGGAAAATTGAACGGGGTGATGGCGGCCACGATGCCGCACGGGACGCGGAGCGTGAACCCGAACTTGCCTTGGGCGCCTGGGGCGGCATCGAGCGGGATCACTTCGCTCGAGAGACGCTTGGCTTCATCCGCCGAGATATCGATCGTCTCTCGGGCGCGGCTGGCTTCAAAGACTCCTTCCGCCAGGATCTTTCCCTCTTCGCTGCTGACAATCCGTCCCAGTTCCGCTTCACGGGCCTGCATGATCTGGGCCGCCTTGCGGAGAATCCGGCTGCGCTCGTAGGCGGGCATCCCCTTCATGATCCGCGCCCCTTCCTCCAGGACGCCCAGCGCCTGATCGACGTCCGCCGCCGAGGCGCGCGGCACAGTGTCCAGCACCTGGCCATTGTACGGATTGGCCACTTCGATCTTCTGAGAACGTTCCTGCCACTGGCCGCATAAGAACATGCGCATTGCGAGATTCCTTGGTAACAGTCCAGCCGGTCATGATCCAGCCCAGATCGTAATCAATCGGGGCCGCAATTGGGACGATTCAGCGAGGAAAGGAGCGCTCTGGCCCTGCTCTCCAGGTCGTTGTTCCGGCGAGAGTGGAGGTGCGCAGAAAAGTCGCCTGGAGCGCCAGGCGTGGTTCCATCGAGCAATTGTTGTCGCGTTTCGCAACGTGTGCAACAGCTCGGGAGGGCGAGGCTCCCGCCGAGCCACCAATGTGCTTGCGTCGAGTCAAATCGTGCAATGGGCAGCGGGAGAACTCTCACTGAAAGTCGATCTCATCCCAACGGCGCGGTTCAAAACTCAACAACGCACAGCGGCGGCTCGCGGGGACGCTCGCCCTCCCAGTGTGCGTTGCCGCGCAGCTTGGGAGGGCGAGGTTACCGCCGAGCCGCCAATGTGCTTGCAGCGACGTTTGGTTCCGCGGACGCTGGCAGCGTCCCTCACGGGGCGGGGAACACAGTCACGTTCAATAGGCAAAGATCCCTGTGCCGTACCACCCGCCGTTGCCACGTACCAGGTCGTATCCAAAGATCGTTGCCGGGGAGCTCATGATGCCCCAGTGGGCGGGGGAGCCGTGCCATTGATTGACCACTTCCGCGGCGGCGTCCAGCAGTTCTCGGTTGCCTCCCATGGCGGCCACCTCCTGTGGCGAGCGGCCGGTGGCGGCCGAGATGGCCCCCGATCGGGTGCCCCAGTCGTGGTGGCCGACTGACCCGTATTGGGACATCAGCCGCGACGATTCGCGCGCCTGCTGGCACAGGAACGCATGGCACTGGCCGTGCGTGGTGCTGACCGGAGCGGCGGGATGAACCCGCACGGCGTAAATCAGCGCCCGTTGCGTGAGTGTCGCCTTGGGAAGGGCCAGGACGATCTTTGTGTTCCAGACCGAGTACTGTCCGGCGTAGCTGAAGGGATGCGCCGAAATCAGCTTGCCGTTCAATTCCGAACGGGGACTGGTTAGATCGATGATGGCAAATCCCTGGCGTCCGTACATGTGCTCAAACGAAGAGTGTTGCAACAGCTTCTTCGGCGGATCGTCGGAGTTGTCCGGGGGTTGCACCGCATCGACCGGCAGCGCCAGCCGCGTGACAGCCTCCAGGGGAGCCTGCATGTCCCGGTGCGCGAGCACCTCGCGCTCGAATTGATCGGCAATGCGGGACTGCTTCTCATCGCGGAAGACGATGAACAGTAGTTTGTTTTCGTCGCGCGCCTGACGGTAGGCGGCGGTGTAGTCGATGTGCCAATCCAGCGTGCCGATCGTCCGACAGGCGATCTCGTCTCCCTGATCGGAGAGGGTGCTGGGGTCCGAGGCGACTGCCGCGGGTTCTTCGGCTTCTGCCACCGGTTCGGGCCGCAGTTCGTCTCCCCACACGGGGAAGGCGACCAACGTCCAGGCCGCGGCCGCTACAAAAATTGATGCTCGTTTCATGGCTGAGTCTCCTGACAGCAGGGTTCTAGTTCTGTTTCGATCGAGAGCCGCAATTCAGCAGCGGTCTGAGTTGACCGCCGACTCCCGGCGCCCACCGTGGGCGCAATCCCAGCCTGCATGATTCCCAGCCTGAGCCCGCGTTCACGTCCTGACCCCAGGACACCCAGCCGATCCGAGTTGGCCGTCGTCATGACGGAACCTCAGCGCCTGCCAACATGCGACCCAACTTGCATGACGGCTTGCCGACCCACGGACCCACACACCCACTCGCGTCCTAATCCCCGGCGGCCGCCGATCCGAACCCATCCGGACCTGAACGACCGCTCCGCGGGGTGTGTTACCCCAAGGCCCCCCTGCCTTCCGGTTGCATCAATGCTTCCAGAAGAATCGGGCGGCGATACTGGTGAGGAATCCCCCCCAGGTTGCGATGTGCGACGAGTTCGGCCACAATGCTGACGGCAATCTCCGGAACCGTCTGTGAGCCGATATCGAGCCCTAAGGGGGCATGCACATTCTGCAACGCCTCTCGCGAAACCCCTTCCGCGAGGAGATCGTCAAAAATCAACTTGATCTTGCGGTGACTCCCAATCATGCCCACATAGGCGGCGGGAGTTTCCGCCAGGTGGTAGAGCGCTTCTTCGTCATGGTTGTGCCCGCGCGTCACGATCAGACAGTACGTGTCAGGATCGATGTCCAAACCGGACAAAGCATTGTCGACCGGCCCGACGATCAGCCGCTTGGCGGTCGGAAAGCGCTCGCTGTTGCAATATTCTTCGCGGTCGTCGACGATCCAAACGTCGAAATCAACCTCCGAGGCCAGTTGCGCGACCTTCTGTCCCACGTGCCCAGCCCCGACCACCAGTAACCGGCAGCGCTTCAGGAACGGCAGGTAGGAGACCCCCTGTTCGACATAGGGACGGGGACGCTGACTGGCGGACCGCAAGTGGGCCAACACCCCCTGGGGAACCTGGACCAGCGCGCTTCCTTCTTCCGCCGTTTCCTCACCCGGGCCATTCTGCACCGTGCGACTGGCCAGCAGTTGACCGTCAGCATCGAGCAAGAACCGATCGCCGGCGGTCCCGCCGCCGGCCTTTTCCGGCTCGATGACGATCGCCTCGATGCAGGCGCTCCCGGCGATCAACAGCGACTCCAACTGTCGAAAATACGAGGTATCGTCCCCCGGACGAATCGGATCGACGAGCATTTTCATGCGGCCGCCGCAAATCAGGCCGTCGTCCCAGCCATAGTTGTCGTCGAGCTGAAACGTCAGCAATTCGGTGTGCCCCTGGTCCAAGAGGCGCAGCGCTCGGCGCTTGACCTCCGCCTCGACGCACCCCCCTCCCAAGGTTCCCGCCTGAGAGCCGTCAGCAAACACGAGCATCGACGCCCCCGCCTTTTGCGGGGTCGATCCGCGCGTCTCGACCAGAGCGGTATAAGCCACTCCCTGGCCGGCTTGGATCGCCTGAGATAAGGCGTTGATGATTTTGCGCATTTTACGGAATCGTTAAAGTCGCCTGGGATGGTCCAGTCGCCGAATGGCAATGAATCGTAGCGGCCCCCGCCTTGGTTGCCAACCTCTGCCGAAAGAACTTTGGGCATCTTGCCTTAAATTGCATCATTCAAACGACTTAAGATATGCGATTCGCTCAAGGCAGGGACTTGGCTGGGGGCTGCTCGGCATTTTCCAGCATGTCGTCAGCGGTCCAATCGACCACCTGATAGAAAGAGACACTCACCGGATCCCCCACTCCCCAGGAGGTCAACCAGGGGGCCGATTGCTCTACGTCACGCGCCAGCAGCCCCCGGTCGCCTGCACCTTCCAGCGTGTCTCTGATCCCCGGGACGCGCTGGATCCCAGGAGCTTCTCGACAATGGCCGACTCGTCAGCCGGACGAAACGAACCAGGCGCATGTTCATCGCGAAATGGCGGCATGATTCTGACCCAGGCAGGAGAAACTCTACGTATCGAAGTTTCCGGCGGCGAACGCGACCCCCTGGGCCAACTCGCATTCGGCAGGTGATCGTTGGCGGGAGCTCAACCGTTGGGTTTGGCGCCGCCCGCGACAGACTGCTCCCGCCCTGAGCATCAGGCTATTTGAGCGGCAGCAGTTTGATGTTCTTGTACCAGCAGTTCTGCCCGTGGTCTTGCAGGCCGATGTACCCTTTTCGCGGGTGGTCCTTGTAGATCACATCGAACTTGTGGGGGGTTCCATCGGGGCGGAGATTGGGCTTGGTCCATTCGTCGAGGTCCATCCGCGTCACCTCTTCGCCGTTGAGCCGGACTGCGATCAGATTCTTGTCGCAGGTGATCTCGATGTGATTCCATTCCCCGGCCGGCATCATGGCGTTTTTCGTCGGCTTCACCAGGTCGTACAGCGCGCCGGTATCGACAAAACCGGCGGTCTGGGTGTCATCGATCGCCACTTCGATGCCATTGAAGCCGACGTCTTTGCCGGGGCGCGGCTGGAGCGGAAACGTGCGGAGAAAAATTCCGCTGTTGCATTGGGGGCTGATCTTGAAATCCAGGGCCAGACGGAAGTTGTCCCACACCTTGCCATGGATCATCATGTATCCGCCGCACTTGTGCGGATTGATGCAACTCTCCTCCACCGGCCGCTGGCTCGGCTTCTCGCTGCTGGTTTTCCAGCCGGTGTGCGTTTTGCCGTCGAACAGCAAAATCCATCCCGCCTGCTTTTCGGCAGGAGTGAGCTGGTTATCGGGGGCCGAATCGGCGGCTGACAGCCACAGCGCCCCAGCCGTCGCGGCCAACAGCGCCACCCCGGTGACAATTCCTCGCCGCAGCGCCACCGCCGCGGTCGTTTTTCGAACTCTGCCACTGGTCAACATGGGTATTTGCTCACTATCTGAGAGGGACCAAGAGAGGAGAGAATAAACCGCGCCAGTCTCATCGCCACCCGTATTTCACGGCGGCAGGTCGCCCATCTGCGGAAACGGAAGGGGAGTCATTGAGTGTTCGGTTCTACCCGAAGGGGCGTGCGAGATCAACGATCGAGCCAGAACGGCCCATTCTGACGGTCCTGCGACCTGTGAAGAAAAAAATTGACGAGAACGAGGAAAACAGATAAGTTTCCCGTCAGTCGACGGGGGGCGGGTTACGAAGAGACTTTGGGAGGCGCAACCAGCGACTTCCGCCGGTTTTGTGGGCGAACGCTTCGACACAATCCGCTGGCCGACCTGCAAAGCGATTTCCAGGGTCTTGTCTGGAGTCATTGCCCCCCATAGACTTAACTCAGGGAGTCGAACACAGAAGTACGGAGAAGCAGGGGCTCGGACATCAGGCGGCACGGATTTTGCTTAATGAACTCAGGGAGTTGGGTTTCGTAGTAAAGGTCAAAGGATTGACTGCATGATGAAGCACTTCTGGAATTCGTCCATGTCGCGTCTGCTGCTCGCCCTGAGCGTCTTCGGCGTCTTGCTGCTGGCTCTGCCAGCCGGGATCGAGGTCGAACAGGACGGTCCGGAAATCCAGTTCCTGCCGATGGCGCGCGGGACGCTGGTGATCTGCGGCGGCGGAGAAATGTCCGAAGAAGTGCTCTTACAGTTTGTCCAGGCCGCAGGGGGACAGGAGGCGCGGATTGTCGTTGTCACGACCGCCAGCGAGACGGCCGATACCGACGAAATCGAAGACGACCTCGAGTTCTGGCGCAGTCTCCAGATCGACCGTCTGACCGTTCTGCACACCCGTTCGCGCGACACGGCGAACGATCCGGAATTTGTGCAACCGTTGGTTGATGCCACCGGCATCTGGTTTGTCGGCGGCCGGCAGTCGTGGCTGACCGACACCTATTTGGACACCATTGCCGAGCAGAGAATCCATGAGTTGTTCGATCGCGGCGGGGTCATCGGCGGAATTTCCGCCGGCGCGGCTGTCATGTCATCCGTGATGATCCGCAACGGCGATCGGCAGGCGGAGACGGGGCGCGGCTTTGGACTCCTCCCCGGCACGATCGTCGACCAGCACTTTCTGGCGCGCAATCGGCAGGAACGGTTAATGGGAGCGCTGGCGGCGAATCCGGGAATGGTGGGGCTGGGAATCGATGAACGGGCGGCAGTCGTCGTCAGCGGTCGAAGGCTGCGGGTCATCGGCGATTCCGACGTTGTGGCCTGCCTGCCCTCGTCCTCCGGGCGCTTGGCGCGGATTCACACCATGAAGCCGGGGGCGGAAGCTGACCTCGTGGCCCTCAGCCGCGTCGCTGGCAAGCCCCGCCAGCGGCCACTCCCGTTCAGCCATGCGATCACGGACGCCAGCGCGGATTGAGGGGTGCTGGGGGGGCGCTAAGGAGCTCAGCCCGCGAGGAACCGGCGCCTGTTCCAGATTACGCTGAGCCGTTCGCCTGGGGACCGGCGCCTGTGGGATCTTTTGATTGCCGTCACGGCTCGCCGGATTGCCATTCTTCGATCATTTTCAACAGTTCTTCCTTTTCGTCGAACTGCGCCCAGACCGACTCTCCCCCTTCCAGTGCCACTTCGTGCAGTCCTTCGCATTGGCAGTCCGGCTCTCCGCAGAAATGCGGAGTTGCAGCCACCCACAATACGCGGTACAGCGGGATGTGCTTGTCGTCGATCCGGCAGAAAATGCTCATGAGGAGTCTCCCAGGGCAAGGAGGGGGCCGGCCCTGCGCGTCGTGTATCGCTCCAGCGGTCGATTGTGTGCTGGGCATCACCTTCCAGCATAACTGATCCCTCCCTCGGATTTCCAATGTATTCCGCCCCTCTTCACAATTCAAAACAACGGAACCCCGATTCGCTGGAAACCGGGGTTCCGTTGGACTCAAGCCTCCCTCGACGGCAGGACCAGGGATCATCTCCGAAAGTTCGTCGGATCGGACGACCAGCCAGGAGCGGAGCGCCGACCAGGATGTTGGCGACCGGATGCAGGAGCCACAGCGCTCATCCCCTCCGCCAGCGCGTCGTGTGCGGCCTGTAGGTCGACGTCGCTGTGCGGGTCTCCCTCCAGTGCATCGGGATGCGCTTCCACCGGCAGGTCCGGTTCCACCCCCGTTCCCGCCATTTCCCGACCTTCCGGAGAGTAAAATTTGGCCGTCGTCAACCGCAGTCCGGCCGAAACCGACTGCAGGGGGAACAGCGTCTGCACCGTCCCCTTCCCATACGTCAGGCGTCCGACGATCAGGCCGCGCCCATTTTCCTGAATCGCCGCTGCCAGAATTTCACTGGCGCTGGCGCTGTGTCCATCGACCAGCACCGCCAGCGGCATCCGCCACGTCTCTCCTCCCGACGCCACCTCCGTGGTGTTGTCGGCGGCAGTCCGGCCCCTGGTGGAGACGATCGTCCCCGACGGCAGGAACAGCCGGGCCACTTCGATGGCGGTCGTCAACAGTCCCCCAGGGTCGCCGCGCAGGTCCAGCACCAGCGATTGCATCCCCTGCTGTTGCAGGTTCCATAGCGCCTGTTGCATTTCTTGGGTGGAGTTGCTGGCAAACGTCTCCAGCTTCATGTACCCGACTCCCAGAGCCGGATCGATCATCCGCACGTCGCTCACGCTATGGAGCGTGATGCTGCGACGCACCAGGCGGATTTGCCCAGAGGCGCCCCGCGTGCCGATCAGAGAGAGCGTCAGCGGGGTGCCTTCCGGACCAGTGATCCATTCGGTGGCAGAGTCGAGACCGACCCCCGCCAGGGAGCGTCCATCCACCGCCGTGATCACGTCCCCAGGCTGCATTCCCACCTGCGCTGCGGGCCCGTCCCGGAGCACCTTCATCACCTTGGCCCCTTGCTGGCACGCCTCAATCTGCACTCCAATGCCGACCACCGCTTCCCCCAGTTGCTGGTTCGTGGTGCGGGCCGAATCCTCGGGAGTGAAGGCGGAGAAACGGTCCAGCGCGTCCAGAGCGCCATATTCAAACTCCAGCGTCACCACTCCCCCAGGCAGCCCCAAGTGTTGCATGGCAAGCTGCATGACCTGTTGCAGCGCCAAAACCGCCTCGCGGGCATCCCGCGCCGGGGACTGTTGCAACTGCCAGGAAACCGCTTCGGCAAATCTCTCCACCGCCCCAGGCGCTGGCTGCAGCCGAAGCCTCTGAAGGAACAACGGGTGATGCAAAGCCGTCAGCAGATTCTCCATCCCCCGTTCGACGAGAACGGCAGGTGAAGGTGGCGCCAGATGGCGGCTGAGGATCAGCTCGACTGTTTCCGCGTACATTCCCACCCCCTGCTCGGGAGTCAGTCCTCCCAGCAACCGCAGGACGGCCGGATCCTGATAGCGGCGCTCGATCAGCGTCCCAGGATCGGGACGTTCGTCACGGCGCGGTGAGACGGGGAGCCGCTCTTCGGGCCGATCTGAGGGAACCGTCTCATCGACGGGAAACCGCCGGTAGAGCCGATCGTCCTCTTGCGGACGATTCCGAGTGCGCAACGGACTGCGGGAAGAGCCAATCCCAAAACTGTCTCCCGCTTCGTATCGGCGAGAGGAGGACAACCCCTGTCTCCGATCGGGCAGCATGCGAACGGGGTAGGCATCTTCGTCGTCGAGCTGCTCGACAGAGCGCCGCCCGCCACGCCCGATGGCGAATACGTCGTCGTCACGCTGTGCCGGGGTGCGCGCGACGTCGCGAACTCGCAGCGTTCTCCCATTCGAGGCGGCGCTGGCATCGGTCGCAAACAGTGCCAGCGCTGAGAGCATGGAGATCCATCCCAAACGGCCAGTGATCTGAAGAGTGTTCATGGCGAGATTCCTGAAGAAGTTCCTGCAAGCGTGCGGAGCGGAGAGCGGTGATTCGGGACAGCGGAGGAGAGCTATGAAGTCGCTGAAGAGGCGAGCGCCAGATGCGGCGCGGGAACCTCCCGCGGAGGATGGGGGAAACCGGTCCGGCACCTGCGGCGTTTGTCCCGGAGATATTTGGCCAGGGGATGCCCCGGGATCGAGGTGTCGCACAATTCCCCTCGCAGAACGCTGATCTCCAGCGGCGCGTCGATTCCGAGTTTGATCGAGCCTTTCTCCACCGCGATGACCTTGATGACAATGTTGTCACCGATCTGAATGAGCTCGTCCTTCTTCCTGGAGAGAACCAACATGGCAAGTTCCTTGTATTGATGGGCTGGTGTCGTGAATCGGGTGAATTTGGTTTCCTGGGGCTCCGAAGGTTCTCCTGCACCCGACAGGCTGGAGTCATTTCGATACGCGGAACATCGCAACGGGCGTGCCAAATCTTCTAATGTCGGCTTTACGCGGGATCTGTGGTTTTCTAAGGGTTTTCAGCCGTTCAGACCCTGTGTCCCCAATCGATCGCAAGCTGCTTGGAACAATTGTCAAGCGCTTGTTTCAATGGTTCAGATACGAAGTGTCCAAATTTTGATTCCATCGTGCCAAGTGTTTGCATCTCTTACAGTGGGAATTGCAATTCCTCATCAACTTCTGAGCGGACTAAGAGCCGCACCGCATTGGTTTGGAGCGACGCTTCTGATCCCCATCAATTGAGGTGTGCCGACGACTCCCAACTCCGATCGTTGAATCGAGGCCTGTTCAATGCAGAATCCGACCTCATGTCCGATCAAACACTGCAACATCAACTTGCAGAGACTCGGAAGTCCTGAACACCCGCAGGGAACGCGAGACGGCTCGGACGACTCTTCCCTCAGCTCGACCTTCCGATCAGTCGAATGCACCGAGAAATCATTTCGATAATTCTCTCTGGCACGATTGATGCATATTCACTGTCCGTCTGTCGCGAGTCGCGACGATCGAGACGCTTCGGCGCCCCGCAACAACCCTTAGGGTCGATTTTCGAAGCACAGGAGAATGGGATCATGAACAACACATGGATTCGGTCATTGACTGTCGTTGCCGGTGTGACTTTCGCGCACGCTGGTGTGCAGGCTGGCGTTCCTGCCAGCCAGGTGAATGCCGCGGCACAAACCGCGCGCGCCACGGAACAGAAAACGGCGCTGTTCGGTCTGTTTGGATGTGGCAACGGCTGCCGAACCGGATGCGGTTCGGGAGGCTATGGCTACCGCGGCTGTGTTCCGTGCGGTGGTTACGGGGGAGGCTATGCGCGTCCCGTCTGTAATCCGTGCGTTCCCCCCTGCGGGACGTACGGGTCATGCGGCAGCTACTGTGCTCCGGCGCCGTTCTATGGCGCTGGGGCGTGCGGTGCCCCTGGTTATGGCGCTCCGGCGTATGGTGCGCCGGCGTACAGCGCGCCAATTTTCGGCGCTCCGTCATTCGGCGCTCCGTCGGGAGGCTTTCCAGGGTATGGAATTGCACCGTGCAACGGGCCCGGCTACTCGGCGCCAGGCTATGGCCAGGGAGGATATCCGGCCCCCTGGTATGGAAGCGTGGACGGGCTCAACCGCACCCGTTCGACCGCCTCGCAAAGTACCCGGTCCACGTCGAATGAGGGACGCGCTCGTTACAGCGCCGCACCGCTCCGGCGACTGATTGACGAGGAAGGAGGATTCATCGATCGGTAGTTGGTGACTCGATGATCGCCACGCGTCTGGAACGAACCATTCTCTGCGGCGTTCAGGAACCAATCTGTGACGTAGTGCCGTAATGACACGAGAGCCGCCTTGGGGGAAGCATTCCGCAGATACAATCGACCCCCGGTTTTCAGGCCAGGTTGCTCTCGTGTCTCTTGATGCAGGCTCTCTGAACTTGCTGTGCCAGCGCAGCCTGTCTTAGAATCAGGGTTTGTCGTGGCTTTCTGCGGCAGCCGAAATGTCCGTGGATCGGACAGTCGAGTCAGCATGTCGAATTCGACCTCTCTCACACTCCTCGAGCGCTTGCGGTCTCCCAGCGACCAGGAAGCCTGGTCCCGGTTCGCCCGGTTGTACACGCCTCTCCTGTATTACTGGAGCCGGCGTGTCGGTCTCCAAGAACAGGACTCTGCCGATCTTGTTCAGGACGTGTTCATGACGCTGGTGCAGAAATTGCCGCAGTTCCATTATGACCGGAACAAGAGCTTTCGTAACTGGCTGCATGTCGTGATGCTGAACAAGTGGCGTGAGCGGCAGCGCCGAAAGGTGCTGCAGCCCGCCGTCTATTCCGCAGGCGTCGTCGATGTGGCCGCGCCATCGAACGAATGGGGACTCGAAGAACTCGAGTACCGTCGGGAGCTCGTACACAGCGCCCTACGGATCATCGAACCGGAATTCTCCCCCCTCGCCTGGCAGGCCTTTATGCAGCACGTTGTGGAGGGATGCAAGACGGCGGAGGTTGCCGTCCGCCTGGGAATTCGGATCGGGACCGTCTACGCGGCCAAGTGTCGAGTTCTCAACCGACTTCGCCAGGAGCTCCAGGGCTTTTTGGACGAATGATCGGGCTACACCGCGGCGGAGCAGAAAACGCCTATGGGCGGCAACAATTTGCAAGGTTTCATGTTGTTCGCGCATACTCTTGGTCAGCCAGGGCCGCCTGGGCCGGGTTGCCACTCCGAACGAATTTGAAGCGAGGAATAGATGCCCACACCGTTCCCTTGCCCTTCACCGGAATTCTTGAAGGAGCTCTTATTGGGGCGGCTCGCGGGGGCGGAAGCGAAACCGCTCGTCGAGCATCTGGAAGTGTGCGATGCGTGCCAGACCTCAGTTCAGGGCCTCGATGCCGAGGATACGCTGGTTCAGGCGATTCGCGGACAGACACGACTGTCGGTGTCCGACTATCCCGTGATTGACCAATTGATCGGCCGCGTCTCAGGGCTGGTCGTTCCGGTTGACGAGAACTATTGCGCGGTATTCGATCCGCCGGGAAGCCCCGACGAACTGGGCCGGCTCGGTCCCTATCGCATCCTGCGCGTCCTGGGAACCGGCGGGATGGGACTTGTGTTTCAGGCGGAAGAGCAACCTCTCGGCCGACTCGTCGCACTGAAGATCATCAAGCCTTCTCTGGCGGCTCATCCCACCGTCCGCGAGCGCTTCCTGCGCGAGGCCCGGGCGATCGCCGCCATCGACGATGAGCGCATCGTTCCGATTTATCATGTGGGCGAAGAACGCGGCATCCCGTATATCGCCATGCAACTGCTCGACGGCCAGACGGTCGAACAGCAGTTGAGGGAATTCGAGCAGGCCTCAGGACGCCGCGTGCTGCCAGTCGCCGACGCCGTACACATCGGTATCGAAGTCGCGCACGGGCTGGCTGCCGCCCACGCCCGGGGGGTGATCCATCGGGATGTGAAACCGGGGAACATCTTTCTCAAAGGCCCGGCGCCGTTCGCGGTCAGGCTGCTCGATTTTGGACTGGCGCGCGGGATTGACGAGGAGTTATCACTGACACAACCGGGCACTGTTGCAGGAACGCGGGCGTACGTCGCTCCGGAACAGATCGCTGGCGGCCCGATTGACCCGCGCTGCGATCTTTACGGGCTGGGCTGCACGCTCTATCGCCTGACAGTCGGAAGGACGCCGCTGGCACTTGAGGGACTAGTGATGCAACCGGGCGCTGGCCGAGAGGGCATCGTGCCGCCGCGCGATGTCAATCCGGAGGTGCCCGGCGAGCTCTCCGACTTCATCCTCCAGTTGCTGGCCAACGCCCCGACACAACGTCCGCCGTCGGCGCGCGCTGTGGCGGAGCGCCTGGTGGAGATCGGCAGACGACTCGCGTCTGGAGGGACACAGGCCTCGAAGTCTATTCCCGCGAGGATGCCGGCGCTGGGCGGCCGCCGCCGGCAGATGGCGATGTTGACAGCGGCCGGTCTAACCCTCGCCTGCGGAAGCGTAGCCATCGTCGAAATGAACAACGATCGCGAGGGGGAGGCGACCGCGACTGTTTTGCCTCAGCCAGGGCTGCGGCCAGCAGTCACCGATCCCTTCGAGGCCTGGGAGCATGAGGCCGCAGCACTCCCGAGGGAGCAGCAGGTCGCGGCGGTTGCCAACAAGCTCAAGGAGCTCAATCCCGGCTTTGACGGCCAGCTCACGCATCGTTTCGAGGGACGACGAATTGTCGAGCTGCATTTTTTCACCGATCGGGTCACCGACATCCGCCCGGTCCGCGCGCTGCGCGATCTCGAGTTTCTGGTTTGCCGCGGCAGCGAAGCGAGCAAGGGGCAACTGGTCGATCTCTCTCCGCTTCACGATCTGCGATCGCTGATCTATATCGACGTGAGCGCCAATCGCGTCCAGAACCTGTGGCCGCTTCGCGGTTTGTCACTCCGCGAAGTCGTCATTTGGGCCAACCCGGTTCAGAGTCTGGAACCGTTACGCGGAATGCGCCTGACCGCCGTCGATTTGCGATGGACGTTTGTCGCGGACCTCTCTCCGATCGAGAACCAGCCAGTGACGCGGCTCATCGCCGTGGCGCATTATTTGACGAACCTGGAGCCGCTGGGAAGCATGCCCCTGGAGGAAGTGCAGTGCCAGTTCCGGCCCGAGCGGCATGAGAAGATTCTGCGGAACATCAAGACACTCCGGCGCATCAACGGCCAGCCGGTGGACGACTTCTGGAGAGAGTTCGACGCGCGCCGCGAGTGGCTGGGACCGTGGGTCGCCAGGACAGCCGCGCTGCCGGCCGAGGACCAGGTGCAAGAGGTCGAGTCGCGGCTGCGCGAACATAACACCGGGTTCAATGAACCTGTGGCTCACCGGATCGAGGGAGGTCGGGTCATCTCGCTGGAATTCTGCACCGACAATGTCACCGACATTTCTGCGCTCCGCGCGCTGACAAAGCTCACGCGGCTGGCCGCCTGCGGAAGCGGGCAGGACAAGGGCTTCCTGTTTGATCTCGACCCGATTCGGGAGCTGCCGCTCGAGGAACTTGAATGCGGCGGCAACGACGTGTGTCCGAACTCTGGTCGTTGAGCAACATGCGGATCAAGTCGCTCTCGTGCTGGGGAACGTATGTCCGCGA
Source organism: Planctomycetales bacterium (assembly GCA_046152955.1). Taxonomy (GTDB): domain Bacteria; phylum Planctomycetota; class Planctomycetia; order Planctomycetales; family Planctomycetaceae; genus SIAF01. Next base: position 37,356 of record JBJXGA010000457.1, read on the forward strand.
CCTGTCGGCAGTCCGGACGCTTCCGCTCGAGCGGCTAGATTGCCGCTCGACGCACGTCGGCGACCTCTCACCTCTCAAGCGGATGAAAATTGCGCAACTTGACGTGCGCGATTGTCCGATCACTGACTACTCTTCTTTGGTTGAGTTGCCCATTACGGTTCTGTACGGCAACTTCCAGCCGGCGCGTGACATCGGCGCGCTGCGGTCGATCAAGGCGCTCAAGGAAGTCAACGGCCAGCCGACCGCAGAGTTCTGGAAATCGTTTGCCGGGACTGCGGAATGAAGGAGTGAAGGAATTCCCATTTGGGAACCCGCCTCGTTCGTATAAGCCATGTCCATGTTACGACTTGTGGCATGTGCGCAATTCCGTGACAGGGATTCCACCTCCGAAATCGGTCTCGACGCCGAACTTTCTTGCAAGGTTTCAGTTGGTCCGCGCATACTACTCCAGAATTCGATTCATGAGTTGACCTATCGGCATTGGTCTCACGCTACATGTTCCGGAATACGGAGTCGACATTCATGCGATTCGCATCCTTTCTGTGTCGCATCAAGGCGCTACTGGCCAACTCGTTGCATGGCCGCCGGGCCGTTCGACAGAAATCAGGCTCGGAATTCGGCTTGACCCGCGGGCGCAGCCGCCGGAATGAATGGGCATTGACCTACGCACAGGCTCAAGTACTCGAGTGCCGCACGCTCCTTTCGGGCGACTTCGCCTGGGGGGCAGGTTGGGGCTCGACAGGTCTGGACTTCGGCGCGGCCGTCGCCACAGATCCGGCCGGCAGTGCCTACACGATGGGCTGTTTCAGCGGCACTGTGGATTTCGACCCCGGCCCCGTCACATTCAACCTCACCGCGCCCACGGCCCAGGCGATGTTTGTCTGCAAACTCGACGCTGCGGGCGAATTCGTCTGGGCGGACGTCCTCGGCGGCCAGCTCTCCACCACGACGGATACGACCAGCACGGGGCAGGGGATCGCCGTCGACGTGTCAGGCAATGTCTACGTCACGGGCATGTTCCAGGCGACGGCTGATTTCGACCCCGGTCCCGGCGAGTTTCTGCTGGCAACCGCGAATCCCGACCCGCAGAGCCAACCGGGGCATGCCGATCTGGATGTGTTTGTTGCCAAGCTCGACAGCGCGGGCAACTTCGTCTGGGCCAAGAGCATGGGTGGGGGCGGTTTCGATGTGGGATTGGGGATCGCAGTCGACGCTTCGGGAAGCGTGTACACTTCGGGTTGGACGGAAGGGGGGGATTTCGACCCAGGAGCAGGGACGTTCAGCCTTCCCACGGCAGGGTTCAGTGCGTTTGTCTCGAAGCTCGACAGTTCAGGCGAGTTTGCCTGGGCGGCAAGTGCCGGTCCCAGGTCTCAGGGAGGGTGGGGCATCGCGCTGGACACCGCCGGTAACGTGCTGACAACCGGAGAGTTCCAGGGGACCGTGGATTTCGATCCCGGCCTGGGCACTTTCGAACTGACGAGCACCACCGGTCCGGGAGACTCAGACGTTTTCGTCTGGAAGCTCGACAACAGCGGCAATTTCATCTGGGCGAAAAGTCTGGGGGGGACGCTTCCAGACCAGGGCCGCGACATCGCGGTGGATGGTTTCGGAAACGTCTACACGACGGGCTACTTCACCGGGACTGCCGACTTCGATCCCGGCGCCGGCACGTTTGAGCTCAGCAACGGGGCCACGACCGGGCATCCCGGTCACTCCGACGCCTTCGTGTCGAAGCTCGATGCCGCAGGGGATTTCGTCTGGGCCAGGCACGTGGAGAACGCCGGCGCCGACGTCGGTCTGGGGATCGCGCTGGACAACTTCGGCAATGTCTACTCGGCGGGGTACTTCCAGGGAGCCGGTGATTTCGACCCGGCCGTTTCGACGTTCAATCTGTCGAGCGCCGGCGATTACGATGCGTTCGTCTGGAAGCTCGACACTACCGGCGACCTGGTCTGGGCGCGGCACATGGGGGGGACAGCCAGCGACCACTCCTACGCGATTGCAGTCGACGAATCGGGCAATGTACTCACGACCGGCGTTTTCGGCGCGACCGCCGACTTTGATCCCGAACCAAGCACATTCAACCTGGCCAGCGCCGGAGCGGCCGATGCGTTTGTCTCAAAACTCTATGCCGTCTTGCCGCTCAGTTTTGGACCACCGATACCGCTTCCGCCCGCGCCTGTGACCGGGACGTTCGGCGCATCGGGGGACCTCAACGGCGATGGGCTCGTCGACCTGACCTTTGTCAACGCCGATAACTCGGTCGGTGTGCTGTTGGGCAATGGGAATGGTGAATTCCGCTTGGGGTTGTCGTCGCCAACCGGCGCATCCCCCTCGCATACTGCGATCGCCGATTTCAATTTTGATGGCAAACTCGATCTGGCCGCGTCGAATGCCAGCGGCGACAGCTTAAGCATCTTCTTGGGAAATGGCGACGGCACATTCAGTCCGGCGACCACGCTGCCGGCCGGAGATTATACGTTCGGCGTGACGACAGGCCATTTCAATGCCGACTCGTTTATCGACATCGCCACGTCCAATTACTTTGGAGACTCCGTCACGGTCTTCATCAACAACGGCGATGGATCGTTCCAGAGCGGTATCGGCTATACCGCGGGGAATGGCGCTTCCAACGTGGAATGCGCCGACCTGGACAACGACGGCAAGACCGACCTGGTCACTGCGAACTCGGATGAGAACACCGTCGCCATCCTGTACGGCAACGGCGACGGGACATTCGAGCCCCCGGTCCCCCTGGCGGCTGGAGCCTACACCTATGACCTGGTTGCCGTCGACTTCGATGGCGATGGCGACAAAGACCTGGCGGCAGTCAACTACTATTCCGCATCGCTCAGCGTGTTCATGAACCAGGGGGAGCGGGCGTTCGAATCTGCGGTCAACGTGTCGATCGGGAGTAATCCCAACGCGATTCGGCCGGGCGACTTCAACAATGATGGAGTGATCGACCTGGCCATGAGTTGCTACGGCAGCGGCGCGATGGCGGTGCTGGCGGGAAACGGCAACGGCACGTTTCAAGCGCCACTCTATCTGCCGCTGACGGGCGTTCAGGGTGTGGCGACAGGTGACTTCGACGGCAACGGCACGACCGACATCGCCGGTTCGTCGGCGAATCCTGGACCTGCGGTCTGGCTGAGTCTGTCGGTCCCGGCAGATCCGCACCTGGCCGTCTCGGTGCCGAACAGTGCCGCGCTGGGCGCCTCGTTTGAAGTGACGGTTACGGCACTCGACAGCAATGAACAGGTGGCAACCGCCTTCACGGGCGCCGTCCACTTCCGCAGCAGCGATCGCTTCGCCGGTCTGCCTGCCGATTACACGTTCACGGCGGAAGACAACGGCATGCACACATTCTCTGTGACGCTCAACACTGGGGGAGGCCAGACCATCTCGGCCACTCTCGTTGACGCTCCGGGCATCGTTGCTGGCAAACTCACGACGGTCACTTTGCCTCCCGCGAACTTTGGCCCGCCCACGACACTTGCCGACACTGGTGCCGCCTACTCCATTGGCAGCGGCGACTTCAACGAAGACGGAATCGTTGATCTGGCTACCGGCAATTACGGTACCAGCAGCTTGAACATCTTCCTGGGGAACGGCGACGGCACATACCGTCCCCCGGTGGCCTACACCATCGGCGGCTATCCCAGTTCCGTCGAGGTGGGCGATCTGGACGGCGATGGCCATCTCGATCTTGCGACGGGGACGTACAGCGGCCACACACTGGCTGCGATCTTCGGTAACGGCGATGGCACTTTCGGCGACCTGCGCAGTTGGTCGTACGGCTACGATCCCGTCGATGTCGCCATGGCTGACATGAACGGCGACCATCGCCTGGACCTGGTGAGCGCCAATTACTGGAATCCGGGCGGATCGGTCACCGTAATTCTGGGAGGCCCCGGCAGGACTTTCGAGACGCCGCAGTACTTCGCCAGCGGCAGCGGCGCCAACGGTGTGCATGTCGCGGATTTTAACGAGGACGGCAAACTCGATGTCGCGACTGCCGACTACCAGGCCTACACTCTGAGCATCCTCTTGGGAGACGGAACGGGAACACTTGGAAGCCCGACGGCGTACAGCGCTGGTGCCAACGCCGCCGCGATCGCGGGGGGGGATTTCAACGCCGACGGCCACTGGGATCTGGCGGTCTCCAACATCAACGAACCGGGATATTCCAACGGCAACACGATCAGTGTCTTTTTTGGCAACGGCAACGGTTCGTTCCAGTCCGCGGTGAACTACGTCATGGAGAGTTCTCCCTCGGGCGTCGTGGCGGCCGACGTCAACGGCGATGGCATCGTCGATCTGCTCGCGGCGCTGCGTTTCACCGACAAGCTGGCCGTCCTGTCTGGCAACGGCGACGGTACGTTTCAGAATGCCGCGCTGTTCGCAACGGGAGTCACTCCCTACGACGTGCTGGTTGACGATCTGGACGGCAACGGCACACCCGATGTCGCCACGACGAACTATTCGGCCACGGTCAGCCTCTTGTTCAACCAAGCGGCGCCGGCCAATCCGCACCTGGCAGTCACGGTTCCGGCCAGCTCGGCGTTTGGCGCCTCGTTTGACGTGACGGTGACGGCACTCGACAGCAATGACCAGGTAGCGACCGGTTTCATGGGCGCCCTCCACTTCCGCAGCAGCGATCGCTTCGCCGGTCTGCCTGCCGATTACACGTTCACGGCGGAAGACAACGGCGTCCACACGTTCACCGTCACGCTCAACTCCGGGGGCAGCCAGACCGTCTCGGCCAGCCTGGTCGGTTCGCCGGCAATCGTCGCGGGCAAAGATGTTGATGTCATCCTGCCCACGCTGACCTTTGGTGCCTCGATCAGTTACGCGGTCGGTTCCGGGCCATCGGATGCGACTTCCGGCGACTTCAATAGTGACGGGGTTCTGGATCTGGCGGTTACGGAGTGGTCGTCTGGCGGGGTACGGGTGCTGCGAGGCCAGGGAGATGGCACGTTCGGAGATCCACGCTTCTTCGCCACGGGCAGCTCGACCTACTCTGTCCTTTCGGCGGATTTCAACGGAGACGGCCGCGCCGACATTTCCGCAACCAACGTGGGGAGCAACACGCTGACCATCCTGCTCGGAACCGGCGACGGCAATTTTCAGACGTCCGTGGCCTACGCGACCGGGGGCCAACCCTACCGCCAGGCTCTGGGCGACTTCAATGACGACGGGAAGCTGGACCTGGTGACCGCGAACTATGCAAGCAACTCGGTGAGCGTCTTCCTTGGGAACGCCGATGGTACGTTCCAGAATGCGCTGCACTTTACCGCCGGCACAGGGGCCGTTGGCGTCGCGGTGGGAGATTTCAACGGCGATAACAAACAGGATCTCGCCACTGCCGACATCACCGGTTACACGATCAGCGTGCTGCTGGGGAATGGCAATGGCACCTTCCTGGCCCCGGTCTCATATGCTTCCGGCACTTATCCAGAAGCCCTTTCGGCAGCCGACTTCAACGGCGACGGAGATCTCGACCTGGCGGTGGCCAATTATGGCAACAACGCCATTGCCATTTTCCGTGGCAACGGCGATGGCACGTTCCAGGGCCCGGTCTCGTACACCGTCGGCACGTATCCTAACTCGGCCCACGTCGCCGACCTCAACAGCGACGGCGAACTCGACGTCGTCGCGGGGAACAGCTACGACAGCTTGGTGAGCGTGCTTCTGGGGAACGGCGACGGGACCTTCGAGACCGCCCAAAACTTTGCGACCGACTTCGGGCCGTACACGGCGATCGTGGGGGACTGGGACGGCAACGGCACGCCGGATCTGGCCACCGCGAACTACTACAGCAACAGCGTCGGCATTCTGCTCAACGTCGCCGCACCGGCCAGTCCGCATCTGGCAGTCACGGTGCCGGCCAGCGTCGCGCCGGGCGTCTCGTTCGAAGTGACAGTCACAGCGCTCGACGGCAACAATGTTGTGGCTGCGGAGTTCATTGGCACCGTCCACTTCGGCAGCAGTGACCGCTTTGCCGGACTTCCCGGGAACTACACGTTCACGGCAGAAGACAATGGCGCCCACGCGTTTTCTGTGACGCTCAATTCCGGGGGGAGCCAGACGGTCACCGCCAGCCTCGTCGGCACTCCGGGAATCGTCGCGGGAAAGGCCGTGTCGGTCGAACCGACAGCCGTGGCCTTTGGGCCAATGAGTTCATTCAGCGTGCCGGGTGGGCCGATCGCTGTGACAGGGGGCGATTTCGATGAAGACGGCATCCTCGATCTTGTCACCGCGGACATCAGCACTGGATACCTGTCATTTCACCTGGGGAATGGCGACGGCACGTATCGCAATAATGTCCGTTCCGACTATGTCGGGGGGACTCCGTACACTGCCGTTACGGGAGACTTCAATCTCGATGGGCACGTCGATGTGGCGACGGTGACGTTTTACGGACAGACCATGGTGGTGCTCTTTGGGCGGGGCGATGGCACATTCTCGAATCCAGTGATCCATGGCGTCTCGAGCTATCCATCTGCGATCTCAGTGGGCTATTTCAACAATGACAGCCTGCCCGATCTGGTGACCGCGAATTACGGCACCTCCACTGTCTCGGTGTTCCTGAACGCCGGCAACAACACGTTCGAGGCTCCGCGCTACGCCGGTTCGGGGTCGGGTACGGGCGGCGTGGAAGTGGGAGACTTCAATAGCGACGGGATGCTCGATGCCGTCACGGGAAACTACTGGGCGCACACGATGACGGTGCTCCTGGGAAGTGGCGACGGCAACCTCGCGGCGGTCGCCTCGTACAGTTCGGGGGCCAACCCGTTCTTTGTGAAGGTCGCCGACCTCGATCGCGACGCGCGGCTCGACGTGGTGGTGGTAAATACCAGTGAGCAGTACGCCGCCTCGCCCGGAAGCGTGAGCGTTTTCTATGGAGATGGAGCCGGTGCGTTTCAGCCGGCCGAGGTTTATGCTGCCGATTCCGATCCCTACGGCCTCGAAATTGCCGATCTCAACCAGGATGGCAGTCTCGACTTGTTGTATAGCGGCAGCAACACCGGCCGCCTGTCGGTCCTCTTGGGAACCGGCGATCGAAACCCCTTCCAGGGACCGACGTACTTGCCTGTCACGGGCGGCGACTACGACGTGTACATCGCAGATGTCGACGGCAACGGCACGCCCGACGTGCTCGACACCAACGTCTGGGAATACAGCGTTCAGGTGTTGTTGAGCACAGCCGCGCCCGCCAACCCGCATCTGGCGATCAGCGTTCCGGCGAGCAAGCCACGCGGCATGCCGTTCGAAGTCACAGTCACGGCGCTCGACGGCAGCAATGACGTCGCGACGGACTTCACCGGCACGATCCACTTCCGCAGCAGCGATCGCTTCGCGGGTCTGCCCGATGACTACACATTCACAGCCGAAGACAATGGCGTGCATACTTTCACGGTCGCGCTCAACTCTGGCGGCGATCAGACGGTTTCCGCGAGCCTCGTCGGCTCGACTGGGATTGTTGCCGGCAAGCTCGTTTCCGTCACGCTGCCGCCCGTGAGCTTTGGGCCTCCCTCGACCATTGCCGATACCGGTGCCTCCTACGCCATCGGCAGCGGCGACTTCAACGAAGACGGCATCGTCGATCTGGCGACCGGAAACTATGGCACCAGCAGCCTCAACATCTTCCTGGGGAACGGCGATGGTTCGTACCGCGCCCCCGCCGCCTACACCATTGGCGGCTACCCCAGCTCGGTCGCGGTGGGGGATCTCGATGGAGACGGCCATCTCGATCTCGCGACGGGAACCTACAGCGGCCACACGCTGGCGGTGATTTTCGGCAATGGAGATGGCACATTTGCCGATCTGCGCACCTGGTCGCATGGCTACGACCCATCTTTCGTCAAAATGGCCGATATGAACGGAGACAATCGGCTCGACCTGGTGAGCAGTAACTACTGGAACCCCGGTGGGTCGGTCATGGTCATTCTGCGCGGTGCCGGCCGGACATTCGAAGCGCCTCAGGACTTCGCCGGGGGAAGCGGCGGCGCAGGGTTAGAAGTCGCCGACTTCAACGAGGATGGCAAACTCGATGTCGCCACGGCGAACTATCAGGCCAACACACTCAGTATCCTTCTGGGAGACGGTGCCGGAGGGCTCGGCACCCCCACGACGTACGGCGCCGGCATCAATGCCGGCTGGGTGACAGGAGGCGATTTCAATGGCGACGGACATCGCGATTTGGCCGTCAGCAATGTCAACGAATTGGGATACGCCGGCGGCAACACAATCAGCGTGTTCCTCGGTTACGGGAACGGCCAATTTCGGTCTGCCGTGAACTACATGCCGGGCAGTGCTCCCAGCGAAATAGTTGCCGCGGACGTCAATGGAGACGGCATCGATGACCTGCTCACCGTGCTGAGATTCACCAACGAGCTGGCCGTCCTTTCCGGAAATGGCGACGGCACGTTTCAAGATGCCGTGACGTTCGCGACAGGGGTCAATCCGTACGGCGTACTGGTCGCCGATTTTGACGGCAACGGCACCCCGGATGTCGCCACGGCAAATTACTCGGGCGCGAGCGTCAGCCTGCTGTTCAGCCAGGCCGCCCCGGCGAACCCGCACCTGGCGATGGATGTTCCAGCCAGCGCCGTGCTCGGCGATTCGTTCGACGTGACCGTCACGGCGCTCGACGGCGACAACGACGTGATCGCGGGATTCACCGGCACGGTGCATTTCGGCAGCAGCGATCGCTTCGCCGGCCTCCCTGCGGACTACACGTTTACAGCCGAAGACAGCGGCGCGCACACGTTCAGCGTCACGCTCAACACCGGGAGCAACCAGACGGTCTCGGCCATTCTGGTCGGCAGCCAGGGCATTGTCGCGGGTGAGAGCGTCGCGGTAACACTCCCTGCGCTCGCGTTTGACTCGTCAGTGAGTTACGCGGCCGGCGGTGGACCGACCGATGTCAATTCCGGCGATTTCAACGGCGATGGCATCATGGACCTGGCCGTCGCCGAATTTTCCACCGGTGGAGTGCGCGTGCTGCGCGGCAACGGTGACGGGACATTTGGAAATCCAGTGTTTTACCCGACGGGCAGCCGTACCTATACGGTGCTGTCCGCGGATTTCAACGGCGACGGCCATGCCGACCTTGCCGCCACCAACCGGGACAGTAATACGCTTTCGATTCTGATGGGCAATGGCGACGGCACGTTTCAGGCCGCGGTCGCGTACTCGACGGGCGTCACTCCGCATCTTCTGGCGATCGGCTACTTGAATGGCGACAGTGTTCCCGATCTGGTCACCGCAAACTATGGGAGCAGTTCCGTCAGCGTCTTCCTCGGCAACAGTGATGGCACACTTCAGATTGCGCAACAGTTTGCCGCCGGCGCCGGTGCTCTGGGCGTGACCGTCGGGGATTTCAATGGCGACAACAAACAGGATCTCGCCACGGCCGACTACGCCGGCAACACGATCAGCGTGCTGTTGGGGAATGGAAACGGCACTTTTCTCGCGCCTGTGTCGTACTATTCGGGAAGTGTTCCGTATGCTCTTTCTGCCGCCGACTTCAACGGCGACGGCATTGCGGATCTGGCAGTCGCCAATTACGGCAACAATGCCGTGACCATCTTCCGCGGCAACGGCAACGGGACGTTTCAGATCCCTGTTTCATACACAGTCGGAACCTATCCGAGTTCGGCGCGCATCGCCGACATGAACGGCGACGGCAAGCTCGACGTGGTCGTCGGGAACAGCTATGCCAGTTCGGTCAGCGTGCTTCTGGGGAACGGCGACGGCACGTTCCACAGCGCGCTGGATTTTGCGACGGACTTTGGACCGTACTCCGCGACGATCGGTGATTGGGACGGCAACGGCACGCTCGATCTGGCAAGCGCGAACTATTACAGCAACAGCGTGAACGTGCTCCTCAATCTGGCCGCTCCGGCAAACCCGCACCTGTCCCTCGATGTTCCAGCCAGCGCCGTGCTCGGCGATTCGTTCGACGTCACCGTCACGGCGCTCGACGGCAATAGCGCGGTGGCGACCGGCTTTGCCGGCACAGTGCATTTCCGCAGCAGCGATCGCTTTGCCGGTTTGCCGGCAGATTACACGTTCATTCCGACTGACGCCGGAGTGAAAACGTTCAGTGTCACCCTGATCACGATTGGCACTCAGACGGTCAGTGCCGGGCTGGTCGGAAGCGCCGGAATCGTCGCCGGCCGAACTGTAATCGTCGCTTCGCCGCCGACTGCCGACGCGGGGGGCGACTACCTGGTCGCCGAAGGGCGAACCGTCACGCTCGATGCTTCCGGCAGTACTGATCCGCAACAAGCCACCGGCACTCTGATCTATGAATGGGATCTCGACAGCGACGGCCTGTTTGGCGAGACGGGACCGTCGGCGGCGCGCGGAAATGAAGTGGGAATCTCTCCCACGTTCCGAGCTCCCCTGGTGGGCGCTGCGACGCTGTATTCTGTCGATCTGCGCGTCACGAACAGCGCCAACCTGACCAGTTCGGCCACGACTCATGTCATGGTCACTGACGTTGATCCAACGCGGACGCCGCAGCCATTGACCGCAGACGACGAGGCAGTAAGTCAAAATGGATGGTATCCCTCGACGCTTCATCTAATCCCCAAAGTGGCCAGTAATGCCGGCGGTCGGTATGCCGTCACCTGGGCGACGCAAACAAACGGCAACGGCATTCCGTTTGGAATTGCCGCGAGGATTTATGGCGCCCAAGGCCAGGCAATCACTGGCGAGTTCACGGCCGACACTCTCAACCATTTGATTGACCACCACGATAGCCCGGCAGTGGCCGTTGCCGGAGACGGCCGAGTGACGTTGGCTTGGCAGGTGTGGGGCGGCGACGCCCATCAGTGGGGAATTCGGGCTCGCCGGTTCGACGCCACTGGTGCGGCCATCGACGGCGGCGATTGGACCGTCAACCAGCATCAGTACGGCGACCAAGCCGGATTCATCGGCCTGGATGCTACCGAGGATGGACGGTTCGCTCTGACGTGGAGCGACCATGCCTGGGACGGTTCTGGATCTGCAGTTATCGCCGATCTGTTTGCCTCGGACGCCACCGCAGTGACCGGCGACGCGCAAGTCAACAGTACCACCGCGGGGCACCAGGGCTACGCAGACCTGGCGATGACGCCGGACGGTGGTTTCGTCGTCGTCTGGACGAGTTACGGCCAGGATGCCAGCGCCGGAGGCGTTTACGCTCAGCGATTCGATTTCATGGGGCAGCGGTTGGGAAGTGAGTTCCGCGTCAATACGACCACAGCCGGCGACCAGTCGCTTCCCCGAGTTGGCGTCGGACCAGACGGAGGGTTCGTCGTCGCCTGGCAGGGAGTCGATCAGGACGGCGACGGGTACGGAATCTTTGCCCAACGCTATGACGCTGACGGCGCCACTCTGGGGGGCGAGTTTCGCGTCAACTCCCAAGTCGTGGCCAACCAGTACAGTCCAGCCATCGCTGTCGACGGCGATAGCAGCTTTGTCGTCGTGTGGACCAGCGACGGTCAGGACGGAGATGGCAGTGGGATTTACGCACAACGTTACAAAGGTGACGGGAGTGTCGACGGTGAGGAATTCCGGGTCAACAACTACACAACAGGTCACCAGGTTCCCCCGGGGGTCGCCTTTACCCGGGATGGCGCTTTCGTCGTCGTTTGGATCGACAAGGCTCGTTTCGGCGGCTACAGCGGCGTTTTTATGAGGCGGTTCGGCGAAGAAACCGCCAATCTTCCACCACAGGTCAGCGCCGGCGGGCCGTATTCAGTTGCGGAAGGGGCTGCGCTCACTCTCGACGCATCGGCTTCATCTGACCCCGATTTCGATCCCCTGACCTACTCGTGGGATGTCAACGGCGACGATACGTTCGGCGACGCCGGTGGAGTGAACCCAACATTAACGTGGGCACAGCTTCAAGCGCTCGGCATTAACGACGGTCCGAACTTGTTGAACATCAAAGTGCGCGTCGACGACGGCCAAGGGCACGTCGTCGATTCGCCCGCCGTTCTCCTGACCGTCGTCAACACGCCGCCGACGATTGCACTCTCGGGCGCGGCCAGCGTCGCGGAGCGATCGCTGTACACGCTGACGCTCGGCGCCGTGACCGACCCCGGAGCCGACACGGTGACCAGTTACATCGTCCACTGGGGAGACGGCACGTCCGACACGTATGCGTCGCCCGGCGATGTGACGCACACATACGCCGACGGCCGGCTCAATCCGGGCGAGAGTGAGCTCGTCGCGACCGTCAATGCCCTCAACGACTCGTTCATCACCGACGCGGCGGGGCTCGGTGGCCCCAACAGTCCACATGGGCTGGAATGGAATCTCTGGTCGATCAACTACTTCACGCCGGGAGGCGGTGGCTCGCTGGCGACACGTCCAATGTTCCATTTTGACCTCTCGCAATATGCCGGCCAAACCGCCACCGGCAACGCCACGTTCCGGGCGTACATCGTGGGACCGGACAACCCTGTCTACTATCACGGCGACAGCCGCCGGGTCGATCTCTATCAATTGACGCAGCCTTGGGATGACCAGAGCGTGACGTGGAACACTCGCCCGAACGCTTCCTACCTCGATTCGCAGTGGATCCAGTTCGTCGGCGGCGACCACCGCTACGTGGAATGGACGATCCCGCAGTCGGTTGTGCAGTCGTGGCTGGACGATCCGTCGTCGAACCAGGGAGTGATGATTGTCAACGAGCTCCCCGACGCGTTCGTGTATGATCTCGTCTTCGCCTCGGTCGAGCATCCCGGGAATTTCCCGGCGCAAATCGACCTCTCGGTCACCGGACTGACGACAATCAGCGTCGATCTGGTCGACGAGGACGGCACGCATGGAAATGCAGGGAGCTTTGACGTGCGGGTCGAAAACGTGGCTCCCACCGCCACGCTCAGCGGGCCGACCACTGGCGTGCGTTACCAGTCCCGGAGCTTTGTCTTCGGCGCCACCGACATTGCCCCCGCGGACCAGGCCGGAAGCTTTACGTATCACATCGACTGGGACGGAGACGGCCTCGTCGACCAGACCGTCATCGGACCCGATGGCTCGCTGGTTAGCCACACGTGGGGCGTTGCCGGCTCGTACACGGTTCGCGTCATTGCCGAAGACAAAGATGGCGGACAGAGCAGCCCGGTCAGCCAGAGCATCACCATCAGCGCCATCGAGATCCAGGGAGGCGATCTGGCGGTGGGGGGGACTGCCGGCGACGACGTCTTCACGTTCAGCCCAGGCGCTACTGCCGGCCAGATCGTCGCCGTTGTCAACGGCGCCAATCTGGGTTCGTTTATGCCCACGGGAGCAGTGCGGATTTATGGCGGTCCGGGTAGCGATTCTGTGACAGTCCGCGGCAACAGCTCAGCCGACCCCTTCGAGATCCGGACCGACGAAATCCGCCGTGCCGGCCTCCCCTACCTGGGCGACCTGGTGGAACACTGGACTGCCGACGGCCTGGGTGGTGCGGACACCTTCACCTATCATGATGGCGCCGTCACGCTTCTGGGGGGGACTGGCACCGACGAGTTGATTGCCGCCAACGGAGGAGCGAATACCTGGCAGATCACCGGTAGCAATTCCGGCACACTGAACGGCATCGTCTCGTACTCCGCCATCGAGCGCCTGACAGGGGGCGCCGGCGATGACACATTCATTTTTGCGGCGGCCGGCTCGGTCGCCAGCATGATTAACGCCGACGGCGGGGTCGATACGCTCGACTACTCGGCTGTCGGCACCAACGTTAGCGTCAGCCTTCGCGGCGGTACAGCCACGAAGACCGGGGGTATCTCGGGGATCGACGCATTGATCGGAGGCTCTGGGATCGACACGCTCACGGCGTATAACACGATCAACACCTGGACTCTGGCCGGAACCAATGCCGGCAATATCAATGGATCGTTCCCTTTTACCGGCGTCGAGAACCTGACGGGGGGAACGGCCGTTGACAGTTTCATCTTTGTGCCGGGTGTCGTGGTCTCGGGGACCGTCAATGGCGGCGGCGAAGTTGACGAGCTGATTTCCGCTGCTGGTGGTGCGAACATCTGGCAGATCACCGGTGCCAACGCCGGCCTGCTGAATGGCGCTATCTCGTTCGCCAGCATTGCGCGGCTGACGGGGGGGGCTGGCGACGATACATTCGTCTTCGCCGCGGCCGGTTCCGTCGGAAGCACCATTACCGCCGATGGGGGGGTCGATACGCTCGACTATTCCGCCGTAAGCACAAATGTCAGCGTCGTCCTTCGGTCAGGCACGGCCACGAAGACCGGCGGCATCTCGGGGATTGACATTCTGATCGGAGGTACCGGGATCGATACGCTCACGGCGCTGAACACCGTCAACACCTGGTCTCTAACCGGCGGCAATGCCGGGAATATCAACGGAGCCTTCACGTTTTCCGGCGTCGAGAACCTGACGGGGGGAACGGCAGCCGATAACTTCGTCTTTTTGCCTGGCGGTTCGGTGGCGGGAATCGTCAACGGCGGCGGCGGCAGCGACACACTCGACTACAGCAGCTACGGCAGCGCCGTCAGCGTCAACCTGTTGCCGCGGACCGCGACAGCCCTTGGAACCTTCTCGAGTATCTCCACACTCGTCGGAAGTTCGGCCTTTGACACCCTGACCGGCGACAACGCCAACCGCACCTGGTCGCTTTCGGGCGCCGATGCCGGGACAGTGGCCGGTTTCGCCTTCACGAGTTTTGAGAATTTGACCGGCGGCACCGGCAATGAAATCTTCCGTTTTGCCGCCGCAGCCAGCATCAGCGGTCTGATCAGCGCAGGTGGCGGTGCCGACACGCTGGACTACACTCTCTGGTCGACCGCAGTCACGGCCAACCTGACGACCGGTGTGGCCTCGGCGACGGGAGGAGTGAGCGCAATTCGCAACGTCACTGGCGGCAGCGGGGCCGACACGCTGATCGGCGACGCGGCCGGCAACACGCTCTCGGGCAACAACGGCGACGACCTGATCCTGGGGAGCGGCGGCGATGACGACCTCGCCGGCGGCGGCGGCCGCGATCTGATTTTCGGAGGAAGCGGCGCCGACACGCTCGACGGGGGCGGTGCCGATGACGTGCTGTTTGGCGGTCTGATCGCCTACCTGAACGAGGGGACAGGCGCTGTTGACGCGGCGGCGCTGACTGCGATTCGCGACGAATGGTCACGTACGGATCTAAGTTACGCCGCACGCATCGCCCATTTGACCAGCGGTGAAGGCCTGAATGGATTCTTCCTTCTGAACGCGGCGACACTGCTGGACGACAGCATGATCGATACACTGTTTGGTCGTGGTGGCCGCGACTGGTTCCTCGCCGCGCTGATCGATCTCATCCAGGATCAGAACCTGGGGGGCACGGAGACCGTGACGTTGATTTGACTTGAGGGTTGATTCTCAAACGGCGCGTTTGCGGTATGATGGTCCCAGGGTTGTCTCATCCCACAATTCCTGGGACCAATTTCATGCGCTGGAAGACCGCACTGCATTCCGTCAGTTACGCCGGCGTTTGGCCGGGACAGGTCCGGCTGTCGCTGGACGATTTCCTTGAGAAGGCCCAATCACTGGGGTACGACGCGGTGATGCTGATGGCCAAACGGCCGCATCTGTCGCTGCTCGACGTCTCCTCTGCCGAGCGCAGCCGACTGCGAGACAAGCTCGACACGCTGGGGCTGCAAGTCGCCTGCCTGGCGGGTTACACCGACTTCTGCCTGGGGAGCGAGCGCCCCGACATTCCGGCGCGCGAGATGCAAATCCTGTACGTGACGGAGCTGGCTCGGCTGGCGCGCGATCTTCGGGCTCCCCTGATCCGCGTCTTCACCGGATACTCCTGCCCAGGGGTCAGCCTCGACCAGAGCTGGAACTGGTGCATCGAGGCGCTCCGCGAGTGCGCGCGGCGCGCCGCCGAATTCGGCGTCACCATCGGCGTGCAGAATCACCACGATACGGCGGTCCATCATGAGAGTCTGCGCGACCTGCTGGATGATATTGGAGAACCCAACTGCCAGGCGATGTTCGACGCCTGGGCGCCGGCGCTGCAGGGATGCGATCTGGCCGAAGCGGTCCGCAGCCTGGGGCCGCGCATCGTCCATACGACTGTCGCCGACTACGTCCGTCGCCCGCGCTTCACCTATGTCCCGCCGCTGGTCAATTACGTCCGCGACACCGACGCCATCCGCGCCGTGCCCATGGGGACCGGATTCATCGATTACCGGACGTTCTTCCGGTCGCTGGAGGAAACCGGTTACACCGGCTATGTCGCCTATGAAATGTGCTCCCCGCTGCGGGGCGGCGGCAGCGAGGCGAATCTGGATCGGTGCGCGAAGCGGTTTTTGGAGTACATGGCCGAACTTTGACGGCGGGCGAAACGAGCGAGATTCACTGGGCGACTGTTCACCAGCGACCAGCGAGCGCGGACCGCCTCCGCTCAGCTTGTCTGAGCGGGGCGACGCCTGATTGGTACCAAACCAGGAAGGAATGTCGGCAGCTCTCCGTCGAAATTGTCTCGACGGAAGCACGCCTACCACAGAGTCGGCGTTGCCGCGCGGCACAGCGTGGGTCGCGGAAAAGCGAATCCCGAACCGCTTGTGGGAGATGGAATCCGTAGAAGCAAAGTTGTCCCGTCACTCGCCGCGTTTGTAAAACGGCAGCTTGACCACACTCGCCGCTTCCCTGGCCCCTCGAATGTCAACTTCCAATCGACCTCCCACGGTCGCGTTTGGCACATCCACATAGGCCATGGCGATCGATTTCTGAAGCGTGGGGGAAAACGTTCCCGAGGTGACCTCTCCCACCGGTGTGCCGTCGGCCAGAACAGTCGCTCCTTCGCGGGCGATCCGCTTTCCCGCCAGTTCCAATCCGACGCGGCGGCGACGGAGCGATCCGGATTTGATGCCCAGCAGAGCCGGCTTGCCGATGAACTCCTTGGCGTCGAATTTCACACCAAACGCCAATCCCGCCGTGAACGGGTCAATCGCTTCGTTCAGTTCATGCCCATAGAGGGGCATGGCCGCTTCCAAGCGCAACGTGTCGCGGCAGCCCAGCCCCGCCGGGAGTAAACCGAGCGGCGCGCCCCGTTCGATGAGCTGCTCCCAGAGCGACCGTCCCGCCCCCGCAGGAACGATCACTTCGCAGCCATCTTCTCCGGTGTACCCGGTGCGGCTGACGAGCGCCGGTTCGCCACAGACTGTCGCCTGAGTTCCAAAATAGTAGCGAAGCGACGCCAGCGGAACGTCGACCAAAGGCTGGAGCAACTCCAAGGCGCGCGGCCCCTGCAACGCCAGCATGAACTGCGACTGCGTCAGGTCTTCGACGGTCACCTGAAACGCCCCCTGATGCCGCGCGATCCAGTCCAGGATCTTCAATCGATTCGAGGCGTTGACCACCAGCAAGTGGAACTCGTGGAAGCGATAGACCAGCACGTCGTCGAGGATACCCCCTTGCGCGTTGGTCACCAGTGCGTACCGGATTTGACCCGGCGCCAAACCGGCCACGTCGTTGGTCAGCAGGTGGTCCAGAAATCGGACGGCGTCCGGACCAGTGAATTTGAGGCGCCCCATGTGCGCGATGTCGAACAGCCCGGCAGCCGTTCGAACGGCGTGGTGCTCGGCGACAATCGACGTGTATTGCACCGGCATGTCCCAACCGGCGAAATCCACCATCCTCCCGCCATGAGCTGTGTGCCAATCGTGACAGGCTGTGTGCAACAGGTGCGACGACATGAGGCGTTAGAAGTCTCCGCCGCCAAAATCTCCGCCGCCGAAGTCCCCCCCGCCAAAGCCTCCGCCACCCCAGTCGCCGCCGAAGCCGCCATCGCTTTCGGCCATGCCTCCCGAGGGATCATCGAAGTCCCCGCCGCTTCCCTGAAAATCCTCACCCGCCCCGTCGTTGAAATTTCCCTGGTCATCCATTCCCATGTTGTCCCCGCCGTAGGCGTGGTTGTCGAACAGCGAATGGTACAGCCAGTTGCCGGCAAACGCTCCCAGCATGCCAGTCATGAGGCTACCCAGAAAACCTCCACCTCCCATGCCAGGGGCGCCGTAATAGCCCCCGCCTCCTCCCCCGGTGAGTCCTTGCACGATCGCCAGGATCAGACGGATTCCCAGGAACACAACGACGGCGATGATCAGCCAATTGAGCCAACTCAGTCCTCCGGGTTTCGCCCCCTGATCAGCCGGCGCCTGTTCGGCGCCTCGCGCGGCGCGGCGGTCGGCTCGCCGCCCTGTGGGTGAGGCGGCTCCTTTTCCGCTGGCCTGTTTCAACCGGGTCTTGGCGATGTGGCTCACATACTCGACCCCTTCGAGCAATCCCTGATCCGGGTCTTTGTTCCGCATCCCTGCCACCAGTTTGTTGCGCAGTTCCTGCCGTTCGGTCGTTCCAAACCCCCGCTCACGCGACTGCCGATCGACTTCGACCTGCACATAACCGGGATTCCGACAAACCAAAATGAAAATCCCGCGGACCTGCTCGGAGGTGGCCATTTCGCGGCCCCATTTTTCGAAGAACCGCGCCCGATCGGCCCCCTCCATCCGCTCCACCTCTTCCACCTGACTGGCCGGAACTCCCTTAACCGTCACGATGCGCAGTCCCAGCGCATGGTCCTTCTGAAGCGCGTCGATTTGCGAGTTGGCCTTGTCGCGCGTCTTCTGACTGAAAAACTCTCCGCCATCGCGGATTTCCATCCCCTGGACGGTGGTATTTCCGACGGCGACAACGCTTCCTAAGACGAGTGCCAGAAATGATTTCGAGATAAAGGTCGCGTTCATGTGAGTTCTTCCGGAATTTGAGTCTTCAAGAGCCTCTCGAAGAATCGTATCGCTCGCCGACGCGCAAAGCAATGTGGGCGCGCGCAGCAGTGGGATTCAGACAGCGATTCCAGCGGCTGGCCAGAAGGCGACAGATTCGGAAATCTGCCCTACGGGTTGAGTTCCGACGGCGTTTTCGGCGCCTGGACAGGAGGTTTGTCCAGCTTCGCCTCCTCGTAGCGGCTTATCCAACGAAGAACCCGCCAGGCGACGAACATACCGATGCCGATCTCCACCAGAAGGAACGGCAGCGCCCGGAATCTTGCCCAGACGAACAACAGCACCAGCGGACCGACCCAGGTTGTACAGAAAATCTCTACGACAAATCCGAAGATGAACCCGCCATAGACCCACAGGGCATGATTCTTGTTGCGCATCCTTGAATTATACCCCGGCAGCGGGATCAAACAATATCAAACGCCAACCCGAATTCTGGCGTCGCGAAGTCGTGTCCGGTACAATCCCGATCACAGTGTGGGGCGACGCCGGTTCCGCGAACAAAACTTCGCGGATTTCCTGCCGCAAGGTCAATCCGCCGAAGGAGAAGTCGCATGCTTGCTACTCGCCCTGGGTATCAATCACTTGTTTGGCGTTGTGCGACCATCCTGTGGTGCCTGCTTGCTCCGCTGGCACCACTTCAGGCTCAAGGCAGATTTCCGCCGGTGACCGACGGGGATGTCCTCGGCCTATCATTGAACCATTATTTCTCCGCGGACAAGAAGCATCACCCCGCCGACTTTGAATGGACGTTCACAGAAACGACGTTTCTCCTCCGCAAAGGAGACGGCCCGATCCCCGTCGATCTGCAGGCCAAACTCCTCCCCAAAGGGGCCGCGGCTGATGAAATTCGCGGGCGCTGGAAACTCGACGAAAAGGATGGTCCCGCACTCGTCCTGACCAAAATCCAGGCCGGTGACAAGGAAGGACGCCCGGAGGTTCGACTGCCAATCTACCGCACGGCCCCCACCGTCATTCGGATTGGCGAACCGCAGTATGTCTTCGCCTTTGACCAGGAGCTGGCGGCCAACCCACAAGACGATCCCCCGGAAGCGGACCAACCGCCAAAGGAACCTCCACAGGTTGAAGCTTTGGAAAAAGAACCTGTCGAACTCCGCTCCTGGGTCATTTCACCCGGTCTGAACCTGCCCGAGAGCAAGCACCTCATTCACTGGATTCGCCTGAAGGGGGTCGTGAATGACAAGGGGATCGGCCGTGGAACGTTGACGCTGGATCCGAACCCCCCGGCCTACGATGAATACGGCGACTTTCTGACCGGACGCGAGGCCGAACCGCGCGTGGAACCTTTAGAGCCACTTCCCAACCTCGATTTGCAGTGCGTCATAGAATTCGTCAAAGAGGGGTTCGTGCCGCGCGTCAACGAAGCCCCGACAAAGCGTAAAATCTATCGCCTCAAAGGACCGCGGATCAAATCGTCTTTCTCGTTCACGACGGCAGGACCGGGCTTCACATCCGGACGACTGCTGGTCCATAACAAAAAAGGCCAGGTCGCGTTTGTCGTGGAGATGCAGGAGTTGAAACCAGTGGACCCCAATCTTCCGCTCCCTCCCTGCCACCCCGGATGTTTTCCCGCCGGAACGAAGATTCTTACCCTTCAGGGAGTCGTCCCCATCGAGCAAATCCGGGTGGGACACCTCGTGACCTGCGTCGATCGTGACGGTGCCCATTACGTCGCACCGGTGACCGGTTTGTTCACCACGCGGAATCGGCTGGTTGAAATTCGCACCAAACAGGGGAACTTGCTCACGACGCAGACGCAGCCCCTGGCGCTCGTCGCCGGAGGATTTCAACCCGCGGGAGAACTGGAAGTCGGAGATCGCATCTGGCGCTGGAAGGAGGACGCGCGTCATCCGGTCGAAGTGAGCGAGGTGCATCCCACCGACCAGGAAGTTCCGGTGTTCAATTTGGTGGTCGGCGATTTGGCGATGTTTGTGGCCGGGGACTTCGTGGTCCGGGGAAAACCGCCGGCAGATGTCGAACCGGTGGTTCCTTAAACAGTCGCTCGGGCCCCGACATGACGATCCAGGCCAGGTGTGGCCCGCGCCAACGTGCCTCGATCTGAACCGGATTAGCGATCAGCAGCTCTGAATTTCTGTTCCAGCCCGCCCCCATCCGCCTTGCTCGGATGGAGCGGTTCTACACGTGGCAAACCGGGTGGCAGCCGTGTGTGTAGCTCTCCAGGCAGGTCGAACCCTCCGATCGGGTGGCGCGCCTGGTCCAGGTTGCTATCATGGCGGGGCGGTCCCTCTCCGCCAGCCAACACTCCTCCAGATTCCAGGGTACTTCCCGATGTGCATCGCTCGATTTGATTCGCGGTCCCCCCGACACTTGCTTCTCTCAGCCGTTTCCTGCCTGGTTGTGGCCGCGGCCGGATGGTCCTTGTCTCCCCAAGCCTCCGCCGCCGAGTGGAAGGCGGGTACGGCGCGGGTCAAGATCACTCCGAAACGGCCGATGTGGATGTCGGGCTATGCCAGCCGCGATCATGCGGCGGAAGGGACGCTGATCGACCTGTGGGCCAAGGCGCTGGTTCTGGAAGACCCGCGCGGCGAACGGGCGGCGCTGGTGTCGCTCGATCTGGTGGGAATCGACCGCGACTTTTCGAATGCCGTGTGTGCGGAGCTCAAATCCAAGCATGGCCTGGAACGCCGCCAGATCGCCCTGGCCACCTCCCACACCCACACCGGTCCGGTCGTCGGTAGGACCCTGATGGCGATGTACTTTCTGGACGACGCGAATCGGCAGCTTGTGGCCGATTACACGTCGGACCTGGAGCAACAGATCGTCCAAGTGGTTGGCGAAGCGCTGGGGAAACTGGCGCCGGCTCAACTGGCGTGGGGGAATGGTTTCGCGACGTTCGCCGTCAATCGCCGGACGAACTCGGAACCCAAGGTTCCCGAACTCCGCACCCAGGGACAGCTCAAAGGGCCGGTGGATCATGACGTCCCGGTGCTGTCGGTCCGAGACGGGGAGGGGAAGGTGACGGCGGTCGTGTTTGGGTACGCCTGCCATTCAACGGTCCTGGGAACGTATCAGTGGTCGGGAGACTATCCCGGTTATGCGCAGATCGAACTGGAAAAGTTGCACCCCGAGGCGACGGCGCTGTTTTTTGCCGGGTGCGGCGCCGATCAAAACCCGCTGCCGCGCCGAGAGGTGAAGTACGCCGAGGAATACGGCCGCGTGCTGGCCCAGGCGGTGGAAGCGGTGTTGACAGCGCCGATGCAATCGCTCGACGGAAAACTAACGACGCGGTATGCCGAAGTGCCGGTCGCGCTGGACACGCTGCCGACGCGCGACGAGCTGGTGAAGCAGTCGCAGGAGAAGGACAAGTACGTGGCCCAGCGCGCCAAGCTGCTGTTGCAGCAGGTGGATGCGGGGCGTCCGCTGGAGCAAACCTATCCGTACCCGGTGCAAGTGTGGCGTCTGGGACCGCAATTGCAGTGGGTCACGATGGGGGGTGAAGTGGTGGTGGATTTCTCGATTCGCCTGAAAAGGGAGTTGGGGCGCGATCACACCTGGGTGGCCGGCTATACCAACGACGTGATGGCCTACATCCCGTCGCTGCGGGTATTGAAGGAAGGGGGCTATGAAGGAGGAGGGGCGATGGTCTACTACGGCCTCCCCACGATCTGGGGATCTGATGTGGAGGAAACGATCGTCAAAGCGGTGCATCAGTTAGCCGTCGGACCGTGATGGCCCCGACGCAGCTTCTTCTGGATTGAATGGCTCAGCCACTCGAATAGTCGTTGACAGAGACCACGGCACGGCCGATGGCCGCAATCACAGGAGCCTGAGCATGAACAGCGACCAAATCGACCGCCGGACTTTTGTTGAGCAAGGACTGGCGGCTGGCGCCGTGCTGGCGCTGCAGCCGTGGTGCGCGGCGGAGGATCTCGCCCGGCGCGTGCGCGTGGCGGTGATTGGCTGCGGCAGCGTATCGAACATGTATCTTCCGCATCTGGCGGCCAGCCCGCATGTGGAACTGGTCAGTGCCTGTGACATCATCCCCGAGCGGGCAGAGGGGCAGGGGGGCAAATTCCAGATACCGAACCGCTATCCGCACATCGACAAGCTGCTCGCGGGAGCAGCGTTCGATCTGCTGGTCAACCTCACGGACATGCAGGAGCACGAGCGGCTCAACCGTCAGGCGATCGAGGCGGGCAAGCACGTCTGGAGCGAAAAACCGATGGCCAACTCGCTCGCCGCCGGTCAGGCGCTGCTGGAATCGGCTCGCAAAAAAGGAGTGCGACTGTGGGGGGCGCCGGCCATGGTGGTCAGCCCGCAGTTTGAATTCATGGCCCGGACGGTGGCGGCCGGTAAACTCGGGAGGCTGGCGGCGGCCCATGCCGATTATGGTCATACCGGTCCCGACTGGTCCGCCTTCTTCTACGAAAAAGGGGGAGGCAGCCTCCCCGATCTGGCAGTCTACAACTTGACCACCCTCACCGGAATCCTCGGTCCGGCCAAGGAGGTGGTCGCCATGACCAGCGTCGTAACCCCTACCCGCAAGATCTACGGCAAGGGAGAGATGCAGGTCGTCGCCGAGGACAACGCTATGGTCCTGATGGACCATGGACAGGGGCTGATTTCGCATGTGCAATCCGGCTTCAACTATTTCAATCCGCATGGCCACGACGGCAGTCAGGAACAGCGGCATACGGTGAGCATCGTCGGGACGCTGGGGAGCATGGGGCTGGTGGGGTACGACTGGGAGCCGCGCGGCGTCGATCTGGCCACGCACGATCACCCTGAATACGTTCGGCACGCCACCGACAAGCGCGATTTCGTCTGGCAAATGGGGGCGTCTCTCGCGGCCAAGTCCCTGGCCACCGGAAACGAACTCTTGATCACTCCGGAACACGCGTTGCACGTTCTGGAGATCATCCAGGCGACGCGGCAATCCCAGGAGACCGGTCGCCGAATTTCCCTGACCTCGACATTCAAGTGGCCGATTGTCGGCACGAAAGCCGGTGCCTAGATTAGAAAAGTCCCAACGGGATGGCCCTATGCCAGCCCAGGCCAACGGCCTGGGTAAATGGGCGCGACCACGGGAAGCCCCAACGGGGCGGTCCTATCGCGCCAGGATGGCCCGCGGCGTCTTTCATCTGACGAGCGGGGCTTTTTTAAGGGAGGCGAACGGGCTTTCGTCGTTCGCAGCCTCGCCCCTGGGCCGTTGACCTGTTGGCCGATCAATATCCGTGCGCGGCAGGACATCATTGATTCCAATCCAGCGAGCGGGTCACCGCTTGCTGCCAGCGCTCGTAACACCGCTCGCGCACGGCAGGGGACATGTCCGGCGTGAACTCCCGGTCCAGAGCCCAGTTGCCGACGATGTCGCTTTGGTCCCGCCAATACCCGACCGCCAGCCCCGCCAGGTAGGCGGCCCCCAGGGCTGTGGTTTCGGAAACCGTGGGACGCCGGACCGGAACCCCCAGCAGGTCGGCCTGGAACTGCATCAGCAGGTCATTGCTCGAGGCGCCTCCATCCACCTTGAGTTGTTCCAGATGCAAACCGGCGTCGCGCTGCATCGCATCCAGCACGTCGCGGGTCTGATAGGCGATCGCCTCAACCGCCGCGCGGGCGATGTGTCCGCGCTGTGTGCCGCGCGTCAGCCCTACGATCGTCCCGCGGGCCTTGGGGTTCCAGTGCGGCGCCCCCAGTCCGACGAAGGCTGGGACAAAATAGACTCCTCCGGAATCCGGCACGCGCAGCGCCAGTTCCTCCACCTCTGCGGCCGTGCCGATCAATCCCAGGCCGTCGCGCAGCCACTGGACCACCGCCCCGGCAATGAATACCGCCCCTTCCAGGCAATAGGTCACATGGCCGTCGATCGACCAGCCGACAGTCGTCAGCAATCCGTGCTCCGACGGCACCGGTTTCGAACCGGTGTTGAGCAACAGGAAGCAGCCTGTTCCGTAGGTGTTCTTGGCGCTTCCTGAGGTGAAGCAGGCCTGCCCGAACGTCGCCGCCTGCTGGTCTCCGGCCATTCCCGTAATCGGAATCCCCCCTCCCAGCAGCGCGGGGTCGGTCGTGCCCAGGAATCCGCTGGAAGGCTTGACCTGCGGCAGCATGCTGCGAGGAACATCCAGCAGTTGCAGCAGTTCGTCGTCCCAATCGAGCGTGTGGATATTGAACAGCAACGTGCGACTGGCGTTGCTGACGTCCGTGGCGTGGACCTTGCCCCCGGTCAGACGCCACAAAAGGAAACTGTCGACGGTCCCGAACAGGATCTCGCCGCGCTCGGCCCGTGATCGAATTCCTGGAGTCTCGTCCAGCAGGTATTTGATTTTGGTGCCGGAAAAATACGGGTCGAGCACCAGTCCCGTGCGGGCGCGAAACAGCGGCTCCAGTCCTTCCTGTTTCATTTGCTCGCAAATGCTGGTGGTGATCCGGCTCTGCCAGACGATGGCCGGTGCGACCGGGCGGCCCGACGCGCGCTCCCAGAGGATCGTCGTCTCGCGCTGATTGGTGATGCCGATGGCAGCGATCTGTTCCACGGCGGTTTTGGCATCTGCCAGTGCCGCGCGGGCGCAGGCGAGTTGGGTTTGCCAAATCGCCTCCGGATCGTGTTCGACATGCCCCGGAAAGGGATAGAGCTGGGGGAATTCCTGTTGCGCGCGGCCGCGCGGCTGGCCGTCATGTCCGAAAACGATGGCGCGACTCGACGTCGTCCCCTGGTCCAGCGCGAGTATGGATCGGGTCATGGCACACCTCTTGAATCGGATGGACGAAGCTCGCTTCCGTCGAAACGGTGCGGGATCATCCCTGGGGGATACATCAGCGGCGTCGGATCGACCGCCGGGAGGTCGAACTTCTGGGCGGTCAGGTGATCGAGAAACACCGCCGCGGAAGGGTCCGCAAACACGAGTCTCCAGCCGGGATTATTGAGCATGCCATTGATCGCCCCGCGCGACATTCGGCTGTCCAGGATGACGACCGGCAAACCGCTCTCTGACTGGTTGAACGGCTCCTGCCATCCCAGGTCTCCCATCGCCATCCGCTTCAGGATCTCCAAGAAGGACTCGAACGTCCCCCGTGAACAGACCTCCAGCCGGGGATCCATAAAGACCAGTCGCTCGGGACCGTTGTGGTAGGTATACACCGCCGCCTGACCGATGTGCGCCACGAACGCCCGCCGCGGAAAGCCCGCTTGACCGGCGAATTTGGCCGCATCGTGGATGAACCAGTGTTCCGCCTCCCCCAGCCCAAACGGCTTGTTGCCATCCCCCCAGCGATTCCACACCCCGGTGACAACCAGCACGATCAGTCCCACAAGCCCCGTGGCGACACCCAGGCTGGCCCGCGCTTGTCGGCGAAGCGGCCAGCGCCCCGCGGCGCGGGAACCCAGCGCGTCGGCTACGTTGGCGCACAGCACGACGGCGGAGACGAGGGCGAAGATGTTCGTGTTGCGCGTCGCCTTCCACGCCAGAAACGAGAACGCGGCGAACAGGCCGATCCGCAGCGCGCTCCAGCGACGGCAGGCAACGTACCGCCAGAGAAAGCTGCCGCAAGTCAGCAGCCATAACAGGGACTGCGACAGCAGGTAAATATTCCAGATCCCGGCGCGGCGAATGAACTGGATCGGCTGCTCGAAGTCCCCGATGTTGCGCGAGTAGAATTCCTGATCGACGGAGAATTTGCGAAACAGAGTCAGGGGGAAGAGCGCTCCCTCTTCAAAATAGGGATTGGCGAAACAGGCGAGGAACACCAGCGCTCCGGTCAGAATGATGGCGCGCGGCGACGGATGCTCCGCCGGTCGCTCAAGCCCCCATCGACCCTGAGCCCATTCGCGCAACAGAAGATCGACCACGTAACAGGCGCCGATCACCAGTCCCAGAACGAACAGGGCGTGGCAGTTCGTCCAGACAAGTTGCACGCCGGGGAGCAGCCAGATCAGCCGGGGGCGGAGCTCGACTTGAAAGGCGACCAGCAACCAGACCGCCAGAAACAGCAGTGACAGCATCTCGGGCCGTTCATAGCCGCGCCCGGTAATGCAAATCGCTGCCGGTAGCCACAACAAGACCTTGACCCAGCCGGGGAGCGAACGTCCGGTCGCCTGCCAACCAATCGCTACCGCGGCAGTCATCACGGCAGCCTTGAACAGAATCACCAGGTTGACTCCCCCCGCGCGGTACACCCCGGTGATCAGAATCTGAAACCCCCAATGCAGATCGATCCAGGGGGTTTCCACTTCGGTGAACGTGTACCAGTCAACCTGGGGAATCGTCCCTCTGGCCAGGATCAACTCCCCCGTCTTGAGGTGCCACCAGAAGTCGGTGTCGAACAGGGGAAACACCAGGCCGAGGAACGTCCACACCAACAGTCCCGCCAGCAGCACTCTGTCCCAGCGCGATGGGGTCGGCGTCGGTTCTAAAGCGGCCGGAGCGCCGCCAGGCTGAGATTGGGGAGGACGAAGTGCCATAGAGATTCCTATCGTGTCGCCGCCAGAACAAGGATGCAAGTCGGCCCCCCCACCGTAGCTGGATTTCTCGGAAATCCAGAAACCAAAGACCTCCAGCCGCGCGCTGTCCCCCTCTTGATCTGGCCACCCCTCACAAAACCGGCTACACTAACGTATCAAAACTCACACACCTGTTGTCGATGTCCTGCTGATATTGTATTCGGTGTTCTCACGAACGCTGGTTTTCCTCCCCAAGGCCTGAGCATGCGGATTCCACGCGGCACGCATTTTCCCGCCGATCGACGAACGTTCCTCGTGGCGGGGGGATTGAGTTTCTTTGGCGCGAATCTCGCCTGCCAGATGGCCCGCGGCGTGGCGGCTGGTTCGACCGTTTCCAGCCGTCCCATCGGTCGCAAGATCGCCCGCTCGACGATCATGATCTGGCTGTCGGGGGGGGCGTCGCACATCGACACTTGGGACATGAAGCCCGAAGCGCCACTGGAATACCGCGGCTCGTTTCAACCAGTTGCCACGACCGTTCCCGGCATTGCGCTGTGCGAGCATCTCCCGCACCTGGCGGGGCAGGCGCATCACCTGGCGATCATCCGGTCGCACGGCGACTTCGGACGGGGGACCGGGGACCATCATCATGGCTACTATTACAACCTGACGGGGCATGCGGGGGATCCCAGCTTCCGGCAATTGCTCAACGCCCGGACTCCCTATCCCACCGACTGGCCCTCGATGGCCTCGGTGGTGGCCTACAAGCGGCCACCGCATCCCTACCTCCCCTCGGCGATCACGCTGCCGCAGAAGGAGGGAGCGCCGGAGTACACCCGCCCCGGCCAGTTCGGCGCGCGGCTGGGATTGGAGTACGACCCGGTGTTTGTCGAGGCGTCGCGCGAGAAGCCGCTCGAGTTCGCCGTTCCGGCGCTGAAACTCGAAGGGGGAGTCACCGTCGATCGGCTCACGTCGCGGCAGGAACTGCTCTCGACGCTCGACCAGGCGACGCGGCTGGCCGAACGATCGCTATCGGCAGGGGATTATACGAAGCATCAGCACAAAGCGTTTTCATTGCTCATGTCGCGCGAAACGAAATCCGCGTTTGACATCGCGTCGGAGTCGCAGGGAGTGCGCGATCGGTATGGACACGGAATCAACGCGACGACGATGCTCATGGCGCGGCGGCTGGTTGAGGCGGGAGTTCCCTACATCACCGTCGTCTGGGAAGGGGACAAGGAACTCGACACGCTGTGCAAGAGCGGCGGCGGGTGGGACACACACGG
>JBJXGA010000458.1:0-3927 GCA_046152955.1 Planctomycetales bacterium
CGCTCCCAGCGTTGCAAGTTCCTGTTGTTCGAGGTCGAGTCGGAGGAGTTCCGCCCGATCGAGCGCGGCGGGGGTTCCGCGCGCTTCCAGCCGCGCGATCCGCCGTTCGATCTGCCGCCGGACGATCGCACCCCGGCGGAGTGCGTGGAGCTTGACTTGCAGTTCGAGGACGCACTGGGCGTAGCGGCGTGGCGCGGTGTCGTGCTGGCCGACGACGAAATGAGCCAACTCGAAATCAGTGCGCGGCTGCTGGATATCGCGGACGGCATCGGCGATTTCGGCCTGAGAGCGAGAGATTAAATCGAGCGTCATAGAGCCACCGTGGAAAAGCCAGACAAACCGGTCCGCGCCAGAGAAAGGTCCGATCCAGCCCCAAGAGAGACCACCGTATCGGTGGCAAAAATGAACTTGTGGCCTGATTTGCTGAGTCCCGCTGGTTCAATTCCACCAAGGGCGTAACCGCTGACGCCATCGGCAAACCCCGTTCCTCCTTGACGCGTTATCGCGACCGAAGTTTGCGAATTTGTTACATCCGTAGCAAACGTGACTTTGTCGCATACACTTATTCCTGCTCCGGTCTGCCCCCCGGCAAGGTAACCTTTTGTCGATCCGTCACTCATCGATTGGTAGCGATCGCGCGGAATGGAGAGGTTCGCGCTTGTCTGTACCGCGCTGGAATCCGTCGCAAAAGTTATCTTGTCGGTCTGGGCAGTCCAAATTGCGAATCCCGTGAATCCTCCCCCCCAATAACCCTTTGTAGTTCCTTCAGAGAGTCCGCGTACCCCTCCCCTTGCGATCGTCAGAGTTGCGGTTCCTTGAGCTGCGGTCGTATCATTGGAAAAACTCAAGCGTTCTGCAGCCGTGGTCGCGGCCGTCGAGTAACCGCCTGCAAAATATGCCTTCGAAGTTCGTTCTGACAAAGTTGCGAGCGCGTACCTTGCTGTCGACAGATCCGAGGTTCCAACTGCCGAGGTAATACCCGTGCTAAAGGTAAGTTTGTCACACAGCGCGACCGCGCCAAGAGATGATGTCCTCCCCCCCGCCACATACCCTGCCACACCTGGATTGGCGACGCCCGCCGCTTCCCCCCGCGAAGTGCTCAGGGCCGCAGCCGCAATATTCGATGTCACGTCGGTGGCGAAACTGGTCCGATCGGTTTGTGCATAGAAACTGGTCGAGAAGGCGTCCACCCCGCCGCAGGAGTAGCCGCTGGCTCCGCCGCCGCAACAGAAACAACCGGGAATGAAGAACTGCGGCGGCCAGGGGAGCCCCAGCCACCGCCGAAGGTGCGCACGCACTGGATCGGAGACAAGCGGCACGGCCTTCGATTCGGCACGCCCGTTGGATTGAACACAGATTGCCGTCGCGTCGGATGTCATGATCCCTCTTCTTTCAAACTCAAGACTGATCGGCGCGAGGCCGATGGGAGTGGGTTGGTCTGGGAATCAACACTCGGCAGCGATGATCTCCCAATCGCTCCCCTGGCCGTTCCAGGCACAACGGACCCATTTGCCGCTGGCGACGTTGGCGAACCGATTGTGAACTCCCGTCATGTTGGCCAGCGTGTCGGTTTCGCTCCCCAGCGGACCGGCAAAGATCGACACCGTGCCGGTCGCTCCCTTGTTGTGTGCCGCGTCGGTCTTCCCCACGAATGACAGCAGCGGATGGGGTTCCACCAGGACCAGCCCGGCGGTACTGTTCGTCACCCCCACCACTCCAAACCCGCCCGTCTGCTTACGGAGCTTCCACCCGCCATCCCGCGGGCCCCACTGTTCGCCGAAATGGGGCGTCCCGTCAGCCGTCTCATACAGCGCGGCGACCTGCGGGCTGCGCGTGCAGACTCCCAGTCGGTCCGCCTGGATCGGTGTCGGCCCATTGATCGCGCACTGCCATTGACACCCAAACGTGTTGGGACGCCCGGCCGTCAACACCACCCGCCCCGGTTCCAACACCGCCACTCCAGTCAGGCGCACGATCCCGAACGCGGGGATTTTTTCGCCGGAGTCGTTGCGGTAAGTGAACCAGTGGAGCATGGGGGGAGGCAGGGGTTAGGCGCTGGGGGTTAGGCGCTAGGGAATTCGAGGGGGGGGACTGGAGTGGTGGATGAGAAATGCAAGATGAAAGATGCAAAATGGAAAGGGGCGGTGGAGGGTGATGGCTGGTGGTGACGATGGGGGTTTCGGATTTTTGGATTTCAAATCTGCGATTTCAGATTTTGTGCCGGGGTTAGCGTTCGTTCCTGAGCCAGCGGGATTGGGCGCGGAGGGCTCGTCTTTGTTCTTCCTGGGACTGGCGGGTGGTTTCGATGCGGCGGCGTTCTTTCCAGCCGGGGAGGATTGCCGAGAATTCGCTGTTGCGTCCTACGCGGGTGAGCGCCCCGCGCGGGCCGCCGCTCCAGGCGACTTGCTGGATCGCGCCATCGGGAGAGACCGAATTCACCCCCGCGTACTCGGCCATCGATGACTCCACCCCTTGCAATTCCTGAAGCGCGGCGTCGATCGTGCCATCCGCTTCCCGCTCGATTTCCGTGCGGTTCGTGACCACGCTAATCGGCGAGTGATTGGGACTGTAGGAGGTCACCTGCGTCTGCGCCAGATCGTCGCGCCGCAATACCAGCGCCCCGGCGGACGAACCGCCGGACAACACCCGCTCCCGTGTCAGCCTCAGTTCCCGCCGCGATGCGAGCTCGTGCAGCGGGTGGGCGATCGTCAGAAACAAGTCCGCCGGCAGAATCGCATCGTCGCTGGCGCGGCGTTTGACGATCGGCTGCGTGAAACGGACGATCCCGCGCGCGGCGTCGATCGTCAGCGGACCGTCATAAGGCCGGGTCGGCGGAGTGTTTTCCCCATCCGGTGCGCCGGTCCAGAACGTCCCTTCCACAACCGGAGGGCGGGGCCGCTCGATCCCGTCCCGACCTGGTTCCGTGTCGATCAGTCCCTGCTCCAGCGGCAGAATCTGCCACAACGCCTCGACCGGACCATGCTCTCCCGGCAAGCGAAACGTTCCCGCCGTCTCGTCGGGGGCAGTACATAGAATCCGATACCAGCGGTACACGCTGCGAACCGCGCGGGCCCGGTCGCCGGGATCGGTCACATTCGGAAACCCGCAATATGGTTCAAAGCTCCAGCCGTCAGCCGGTTGGTAGGCGAGATTCGCCAGCGGTCGAACCGTGCCATCCCGGTCTTCCCCCACCGCTTCCAATCGGAACTTCGTCTGAAACCGAGTGGGGCCGGTCACGACTTGGACCCGACCGGGACGATCGGGCGGATCAATGCCGAACGTTACCGTCCGATGCGTGCCGGTCCGCGGGAGCGCTGCTCCCTCCCCCGCGCGGCGGAGCGCGACCCGATTGTCCAGTCCCAGCACCACCCGGCAGCCGAGCGCCTCGCACAACGCCGCCAGTTCCCCCGCCGGATTGGCCGCCACCCAATCGATCTCCGGACGAGAAGCGTTCGGCAACTCGCCGACCGAGAAACCGGTCTCTCCCATCGCCTGCAACAGGAGGGTGGCCAGCCCCTGCGGCGACCTCTCCGTCCGCGTGTCGAGCCTCCCGGATGGTGTCCGCAAGTTGTATCTCCCGGAAATCGCTCCGTACTTCCACTTCCACCGTCGATCGAGCAGCGTCAGCCCCACCACCATCCCCCCCGGACCGCGGCGGACCTGCGCCTGATCGACGAGCATGTCGGGAAACTGCAGGCGGGTCGAGCCAAATTCAATCCGCAGCGTCCCATTCCAATCCGGCGCAACCCCCTGAGGCACAATCTCCACCAGGCAAACCCCAGGAGAAATCCCGTGCGACAACGTGTACGACCAGCGAATCACCTGCTGGAGACCGGGATAGCGGAAGAGAGCCTGGAGCGACATGGCGTTGGGGAGGGGTTAGGCGCTGGGGGTTAGGCGCTCGGGATTTTTTGGGGGGGGAGGGGA
>JBJXGA010000475.1:0-3862 GCA_046152955.1 Planctomycetales bacterium
TGCACCGCGGACAAATCGTCAGCGAAGGGACGCTGGCCGAGCTGCGAGAACGACTCGGTGCTCAAAACCTTGTGGAAATGTTTCTCAAACTTTCAGTGCGCGGCCCGTTGCTCTCGAGCACCCCTTCCGAATCGGCATGATGACCTTTAGCGGAGTCGCTCCGCGACTCCGTACCCTCTACTTTTCAGATCAACTTCCGTTCGCTCCACAAACGTTACCACCGAAACCGAACTTCTGACTTAGCATCCCATCATGTCAGCTCCCACGACTCCGCCGCGAACCGGCCGCATAACGCGGCTGATGCTCAAAGAGCTGCGGGAGATTCTGCGCGACCGGCGGACCATCGGGACTTTAATCCTGATGCCGCTGATCCTCTATCCCCTGCTGAGCGTCGGATTCCAGCAGTTCTTCCTCACCGGTTTCGGCAAACCGATCTCGATGAGGTATCACGTCGGATTCGAAAACCAGGCGGCCGAAGAAGCGATCATGTCGCGGCTGGTCGAAGATGGCCGTTTACCATTGACCTCCGCGGAGGAAGCCGAAGAGGACGCGCGAAAAAGCGGATTGAAGTTGACGCCGACTTCGTCAACAGGCAAAAACGACGCGCCGTCTCCGGTTGGGAAAGTCTTCGTTCAGCACGACATCTCGATGCCGCTGGCCGACGCCGTCCAGCAGGAGTACATCGACGTCGGCATTCGAGTCGTGCCGAACGGCCCGGTCGCCCCACGCGGGAACGGATCACGGAACTTCAAGGTCGAGCTCATCTGGAATCGCGACGCGCCGCTCAGCAGACAGGCATTGGAGTTCCTGCAGAGGCATTTCGACAGAGCGAATGTGTCCATCACGAACCGGCGGCTGGCGCGACGCCTGGGTGTCGAGCGAGTCGACCCCCCCATAGTCGTCTCGACGACGGCATTGGAGGACACCGACCGAGCCAGGACGCCGGGAGGCGGCCGCAGCGCGTCGATCATGGCCATCATCCCCTTGATCCTGATCATGATGACCGTCACTGGAGCCGTGTATCCCGCAATCGACCTGACTGCCGGAGAGCGAGAACGCGGGACCCTGGAAATCCTGGTGGCGGCCCCGATTCCTCGCATCGGGCTGCTCTTCGCTAAATATGTTGCCGTCGTCGCCGTGGCCCTGCTGACTGCCGCGGTCAACCTCGTGATGATGGCTGGCACACTGTTCATCAGCGGCATCGGCCAGGCGATCTTCGGACCGGGCGGACTCTCGCTGGCAGTGATCTTGCAGGTATTCGGCCTGTTGATCCTGTTCGCCGGATTCTTTTCGGCGGTTCTGCTGGTTCTGACCAGCTTCGCCCGCAGCTTCAAGGAAGCGCAGGCCTACCTGATTCCCCTGATGCTGGTGTCGCTCGCGCCGGGAGCTCTCTGCCTCAAGCCCGATCTACACCTGGAGGGCCTCTGGCTCATCACGCCGCTGGTGAATATCGTGCTGCTCGGTCGCGACTTGTTCACCGGAGCCGCAACTCTGACCGCCGTCGTGATGGTGGTCATCTCGACCGTGCTCTACGCGCTGGGGGCAATTGCCATCGCTGCGCGGGTCTTCGGTGCAGAGTCGGTCCTCTACAGCAACCCGTCGGGATGGGGCGAGCTCTTCAACCGTCCCTCCGGCGGACGGAGTGCGATGACGGTCGCGGGAGCGATGTTGATCCTGGCCCTCCTCTTCCCGTTGCTCTTTGTGGTCAAGAATATCGGCCCCCGCATCGCGTCCGGCTGGGAAGCGAGCCTCGCCGACGGACCACCGCTCCCCCCCGGAGCCAACTTCTTCGATCTGTCGAAGGGGCGACAACTCAAAGTGATCGAGGCGCAACTGGTCGTCGGAGCGATCGGCACCGTGCTGCTGTTCGCCGGTTTGCCGTGGATCGTGGCCCGTTGGAGACGCATCAACATCAAGTCCGCGTTCTCGCTGCGATGGCCGACCTTTGCGGCCATCCTGGGAAGTGCCCTGCTCGGCGTTTCGTTGTGGATGGGAGCTCACGAACTGGTGTTGCTCGAATTGAAGATGAAGCTGGTCTCACTCGATCCCAGCCAGTTGGAAGGAGTCCAGGTTCTGGCCTCTCTGTTCCCGGACCTGCCGCTTCCCTTGATCCTGGTTTCGATTGCCGCCGCTCCCGCCATCTGTGAAGAGTGGTTTTTCCGCGGCTTTCTGTTCAGCGCACTTCGCAACCAGTATTCCGCCCAAAAGACGATCGTGATTTCAGCTCTGCTGTTCGGACTGTTTCACGTGGTCGGACAGGGAATGTTTACCGTCGAGCGATTTCTCCCCAGCACGGCTCTGGGGTTGATCCTCGGCTGGATCTGCTGGCGAACGGGAAGCATTTTCCCGGGAATGTTGATGCACTTCTTGAACAACGGTCTCGTATTGACGCTCGGCCACTATCAGAATGAACTGAAGGAGCGAGGCTGGGATTTCACTCCCGCCGGCAGCGAACTTCGGACTGGATTGGAATCCACCGCTCACCTCCCCCCGTCGTGGCTGGCCACAGGCGCCATGCTGGCTCTGGCTGGGTTCGTGCTGGTGCAACTTGGGTCGGGAAAAGAGGCAAAAAATGGGTCAGGAAGAAATTCCGAATCGACGCTCATCGAATCGTCCGCGTCATGACCAGTGCTGCGAACCCTGCTCGACCGATCTATCTCGATCACCAGGCAACCACGCCGGTTGATCCACGAGTGCTCGAAGCGATGCTGCCCTGGCTCTCCGAGCAGTTCGGAAACGCCTCCAGTATTCATCACGCCTACGGCCGTCGCGCCGCGGACGCGGTGGAACAGGCCCGCGGTCAGGTCGCCGAACTGCTCAACGTTGATCCTCGCACCTTGATTTTCACCAGCGGCGCGACGGAATCCAACAATCTCGCTTTGAAGGGTGTTCTCCGTCGCCGTCCGGCAGGCGCCCATTTGGTCGTGAATGCCGCCGAGCATCGCGCGATCCTGGATCCCGCGAAAGCCCTCGAACGCGAAGGTTTTGGCGTCACGGTCGTCCCCGTCGATCACGAAGCACGCGTGCATCCGGATCAGATTGCGTCGGCGATTCAGCCGAACACCGTTCTCGTCTCTGTTATGGCCGCCAATAACGAAGTGGGAACATTGAATCCCCTGCCGGAGATTGCCGAACTCTGTCACGACCGGGGGGTCTGGCTGCATACCGACGCCGCCCAATATGTGGGCAAGCTGCCGCTTGATCTGAACGAGCTGCCGGTGGATCTGCTCAGCCTCTCCGGTCACAAGATTTACGGACCGCAGGGGATCGGTGCCTTATACGTTCGCCGGGAAGGCCGGCGGATTGTACTCCGGCCTCTGTTCGACGGTGGCGGACACGAACAGCGAATGCGAAGCGGCACGCTCCCCGTCCCGTTGATCGTGGGCCTGGGAGCCGCATGCGAGATCGCTCGTCGGGAAATGAGTACCGAATCGCCACGACTGGCAGATCTATCAGACCGTCTTTGGCAAGCCCTCAATTCAAAGCTGACCGGAATGCACGTAAACGGGCCGTGGCCCGAACGGCTCCCCGGCAATTTGAACGTCAGCTTCGACGGAGTTTCGGGGGAGGCGTTGCTCGCAAGTCTCACGGAAATTGCCGTGAGCTCCGGTTCCGCCTGCACGTCGGCAGATCCCGAACCAAGTCACGTCCTGCGTGCGATGGGGCTGAATGAGCAGTTGTGTCTGGCCAGCCTGAGATTCGGTGTCGGGCGATTCAATACCACCGACGAAATCGATCGCGCCGCTGACCATGTGATTGCCAGCGTCTCGCGCCTGCGTCATCAGGCGAGTCGCTGAATCTCTGCCGACTCAGCTCTTCTTCTTCGGAACCTTCGCACCCTTCTTGCGAGCCTTCGACAGAC
>JBJXGA010000479.1:0-7630 GCA_046152955.1 Planctomycetales bacterium
CATGGACCAGATCGAACGCTATCTGGACCAGGCCGTCGAAGTCAAAAACCTCCTGATCCGCAGCAACCTGCGGCTGGTGGTGTCGATCGCAAAAAAACACGTCAAGCCGGGGGGAAACTTCTTCGAAATGGTCAGCGACGGCAATATCTCGCTGCTCAAGGCGATCGAGAAATTCGATTACAGCCGCGGGTTCAAGTTCTCGACGTATGCGAGCTGGGCGCTGATGAAAAACTACGCCCGCTCCATCCCCGCCGAAAACTCGTACCAGGACCGCTACCGAACCGGCAGCGACGAGGTGTTTTCGGCTTCCGTGGACCACCGGTCCGATCAATTCGAACAGGAACTGGTCAACCAGCATCAACACGAAGCGCTGATGGGAATCCTGAATCGTCTGGATGAGCGCGAGCGGAACATCATTATGTATCGCTTTGGCCTCAACCACGACACCGAGCCGCAGACGCTGGAGCAACTGGGAGGGCGGTTCGGCGTGACCAAGGAACGAATCCGGCAGCTCGAAGCCCGCGCCTTGAGCAAGCTGCGGGAGATCGCCTTCGAAGAAAAACTCGATATTCCGGGAATTTGATCCGCCAGCGTTGTTTTCAGCCCCCCTTTGGCGCTTGGCCCAGGCAGTACGATCATTTCTTCCGGGCTGGTTCCGGGACTTCCTGGAGCCACGCCAGAAGTACCCGTCCCACTTTGGCCAGGCTGGCCCCCGAACAGGCCGATGGAACATCGCGGGTGGTGTGCCAGTGCGGATAATCGAAGTCGATCAGGTCGCAGGTGGGGATTTTCGCGATTTTATTGAGCGGCAAATGATCGTCGCGGACTTCGTGTTTTCGTTTGGCGACAAACTCTTTGATCCCCAGCCGTTTTGCCGTTTTCCAGATGCTGTGCGTAAGCTGCTGCGCGTATTTCAGGCTGTTGATTTCCTGATAGAGCTGAAGCTGCTTGTCGCCGATCATATCGACCAGCACTCCGAACAGGTATTTGTGCTCCGGTGGACGCGCGCGGTAGTCGCGGGCAAAGTGCGTCGATCCGAGAAAGTACTCGTCCTTTTCCCCGTAGACCAGTTCCTCGCCGTCGAAGAAGACGAAATCGACGCCGTAGGTCGTTTCGAGCGTCGGGAGGTGGCGTCCCATTTCCATCAGAAGCGCCACGCCGCTGGCGCCGTCATTGGCGCCGAGAAATCGCCCGCGGCTGGCTAGATTGGGGTCGGAATCGCGATCGGGAAGAGGGCGGGTGTCATAATGGCAGCAGAGCAACACCCGCTGTGCCGCTTCGGGATGCCACGAGATGATCATGTTGTTCATCCGCACGGCGCCGCCGGAGACCGGATGCCGGGCGTCGAACGACTGGAACTGCACCTTGGCCCCCAGTTTGGAAAAGTGCTCGGCCAAAAGCTGCTGTTGCTGGTCCATGCCTTCCGTTCCACTGATCCGCGGACCGATCTCGCACACCTTCACCAGATCGGCGTATGCCCGATCGGCGTCAAAATCAGCCGGCTCTTTGGATTGCGCCGCGGCAGCGGCCGGCTTCTCATCGGAGCCTATCACGCCGCGGTCCTCCCCGATTCCCAGGCAGAAGACGAGCGCCGCGATCAGTCGCCACGATCTCCTCCCTGTCGCCATGGTCGCCATCCCGGAAATGACCGACATCGGGTCCGCGGAGGCCACGCCGCACCGCTCGTCACCCGTCGTACCGGGTGATTGTAGCGAGCGCCCGGCTCGGCGGCGAGACGGGTTTCAGCAGGCAGGGCCGGGCCGATTGTCCGCGACAAGTCACAAATCTACCCGCAGGGATTGACAGCGCGAACTCGATCGGAAATCGTGGCGGGGGCGCTCCGGCGGATTTGGAGGCTGCGGGGGCCTGTGCATCGTCATCCATTATCATTGTTTGCGAAAGTTCTCTGCATGCCACCCCTGGGTGCCCACATGTCCATCGCCGGCGGGTATCACAAGGCGGTCGAAGCCGCCGCGGCGCTCGGTATGGATTGCGTTCAGCTCTTCACCAAGAACAACAACCAGTGGCGTGCCAAGCCGCTGGCGGCGTCGGAAATCGAACAGTTTCGGCAGGCGCTGCGCGACTCGGAAGTCGGCCATCCCGTCGCGCATGACAGCTATTTGATCAATCTGGCCAGCCCGGTCGACGAATTGTGGAATCGATCGCAAGAGGCGTTCGTCATTGAATTGGAGCGTGCGGAGGCGCTGGGGCTGATCGGTGTGGTCATGCATCCGGGCAGTTTCGTTGAGTCCACGGAAGAGGCTGGCTTAGCACGGATCGTCAAGGCGCTGGACGCGGTTCACAGGCAGACGGCGGGATTCGAGACGCAGACGCTGCTGGAAACGACCGCCGGACAGGGGACCAACCTGGGCCATCGTTTCGAACATCTCGCCTGGATTCTCGAGCGGGTCTCCCACCCGGAGCGGGTCGGTGTCTGCGTCGATACGTGTCACATTTTTGCCGCCGGGTATCCGCTGATCGACGCGGTGGAGTATGCGGCCACGATGTCCGAATTCGACCGAATCATCGGCCTGGAGCACATCCGCGCGTTCCACCTCAATGACAGCGTGAAGGGGCTGGGGAGTCGCGTCGATCGGCACGCTCGCATCGGAGGGGGGCAACTGGGGGTGGAACCGTTTCGCCATCTCCTCAATGACGCGCGATTCTCGCGTATTCCGATGTACATGGAGACCCCCAAAGGTGAAGACGCGGGAGAACTGCTCGACGCCATCAACCTGCGGACGCTGCGCGGGCTCGTGGCGGCTTCCAAGCCCGCGTCGCGAAAGACCAAGCCTCGCCGCCGTTCCTCTCGCTAGCGCCGCAGGCTCAGTCACCTGGGGAATCGGCCGCCGCGGTGTTTCGGCGGTATCGAATCGTCTATAATCGGTGTCGGCCATTGGCCTTTGGATTGTGTACACCGGCCAGATTTCACTCCCTATGCTTCGAGGATCGTCATGTTGCTGCGCGCTGCACTTCCCTCCCTGATGCTGCTGGTCTCCGCCGGCGCGTTGGCTGCCGAGCCGGCTTCCCAGCCCCTGCCGCTGACTCCCCTGGAGGCGCGTCATCTGGCCAACCTGCAACAGGTGACGTTCGGGTTGCCGCGGGCGGGGGAGGGGTATTTTTCCCGCGATGGAAAGCTGATCGTCTACCAGGCCTATCCGATCGGGTATCCCTTCTATCAGATCTACGTGCAGCCGCTGGATTCGCGCGAGCCGCGGCTGATCAGCACCGGACGGGGGCGGACGACCTGCGCCTACTTCACCCCCGATGGCCAGACGATTCTGTTTGCCTCCAGCCACACCGACCCCGACATCGCCGTGACGGAACTCAAGGCGCGCGAAGAGGCCGCCAAAGGGGGACGGCGGCGCTACCTGTGGGACTTTGATCCTCACATGGAGCTGTACACGGTGAACTTCGACGGGACCGGGTTGAAGCGGCTGACCGACTCCCCCGGTTACGATGCCGAGGGGAGCTATTCGCCTGATGGTCGGCAGATCGTCTTCACGTCATCGCGCGACGGCGACCCGGACATCTATGTGATGAACGCCGACGGAACCGGCGTGCGGCAGTTGACCAACGCCAAAGGGTATGACGGCGGACCGTTCTTTTCTCCCGATGGCCAATGGGTGATCTTCCGCAGCGATCGGCAGGAAGAACACATGTTGCAGCTTTTTGCGATCTCCACCGACGGCAAGACCGAAGTGCAGCTCACGAACAACCTGAAGCACGTCAATTGGTGCCCCTATTTTCATCCCAGTGGAGAGTACATCATCTGGGCCGGGGCGGACTATTCCCAGCCGCCGCAGAAGGCCAAATTCCACCTGTTCACGATGGATCTATCGTATCCCAGCGGAAAACTGACCGGGGGAGAAGTGCGGCAGATCACCGACACCGAGCGGACCGACGTGCTGCCGGTGTTCAGCCCGGATGGGAAGCGGCTGATGTGGACCAGCACCCGCTCGCCCGACGAAAGTAGCCAGTTGTTTATCGCCGATTGGCGGCGCTAGGCACGTTGTTCCCCGGCCCTCCAGGCAGGCAAAGTCCTTTTCGGTCCGCCGCGCCGCGTTGATGCCGATTCATCGTCACCGAGGCAGAGGCATCCTCCCTCTTCGAAAGTAGCCCCATTTATGCAGTTGGCCGGAAAAACCGTGCTGATCACCGGAGGCCGCCGAGTCGGCGCCCAGTTGGCCCTGGCGCTGGGTCGCCGCGGCGCCAACGTGGCGCTGAGCTTTTTCCGCAGTCGCGAGCGGATCGAGTCGGTCGCGGCCCAGGTGCGGCAACTTGGAGTCGGCTGCGAGGCTCTGGCGTGCGACCTGCGGAAGCCGGAGGAAGCCGAGGAGTTGGTGAGGCGGACGGTCGCCGCGTTCGGCGGCGTCGATGCGCTGGTCAACATGGCCAGTGAATTCCAGGCCACTCCCTTCGATCAGCTCACCCCGCAGGACTTCGACGACAACCTTGCCTCAAACCTGAAGGGGCCGTACTTAGCGGCGCTGGCGGCGGCACGCGCCATGCGGCGGCAGCCGATCGTCGACGGGTTGCAGGGGAAGATCATCAACTTCGTCGATTGGGCAGTCGAACGTCCGTACAAGGGCTTTCTTCCCTATCTGGTCGCCAAGGGGGGACTGGTGACGCTGACCCGCGCCCTGGCGGTGGAATTGGCCCCCACGATCGCGGTCAATGCCATCGCGCCGGCGATGATCGATCCTCCCCCCGACCTCAGTCCGGAGGACATTGAAGCGATACGGATGGCCTCGCCGCTCAAGCGCATTGGAATCCCCGACGATGCCAACAACCTGGTGTTGTACCTGCTGGAAGGAACCGATTTCGCGACGGGGGGAGTGTATCCTGTGGATGGGGGCCGATTTTTGGGGAACGGTTGAACTGTCACGCCTCTGGCGCCTCGCCTGGTCGTCGTCAGGACGCAGTCACTTCCGGCGTCCCTGCTCCCACTGTTGTCGTAGCGGCTGAGTTTGTGATGGCACGTTGCCAAACCGTCCCGGCCAGGGGGTGGTCTCCAGTTTTTTCAGCGTCGCCTCGGCTGCATCCCACTGTTGGGCCTGAATCTGGGCGGCGGCCAGATTGAAGAACCCGGTCGGCTCCAGCGATCGAATTCGAACCACTTGCTCCCATTGCTCCGCTGCGGCCTTCCATTGATTCTGTTTTTGCCGCGCTTCGGCGAGCAGCGAGTGACTCTCGGCCTCTGACGGAAGCGCATCAATGATTGAGGTCAATGCCCGCTCGGCTTCGCGCGGCTGTTCCAGCTTGGTGAAGCGCTCGGCCAGCGAATCGTAAAGTTTCCACTCGCGCGGCGTTATCGTGGTGGCCAGCAGAAGCTGGTTCACGGCCCCAGCCCGGTCGTTCAAGGCATCAAAGCAGGCGACGAGCGCCTGATGAATCTCGGGATCATTGGGTTGAAACTCCACGGCCCGCTGCAATTGCGCCAGCGCGACTTGCGGCTGTGCTTTGGCCAGCAACACCTGGCCGAGCGTCTTGCGAACGATGGGGCGGTCCTGCCCCGTTTGTTGCGTTTCGCGATCCAGCAGGGCGATGTAGGCCGGCAGGTCGGGGGATTGTTCCACAACGGCGCGGAGCGAGGTCAGTGCCGCGGCGCGCTGTTCGCGATTGGGACCCCAGGTCACGATGGCGGCCGACGCGGCCTCGACCGCGGGGGCGGTCTGACCCAGTGCCGCGTGGACACGGGCCTGGTTGGCGAAGTAGTTCGACAGCGTGCCGTCTCCCAAGCCCCCGTTGGGCTGCGCTTGCCGGTATTTGGGAATCAATTCTTCGTAATAGCGGAGCGACTGAGGATAGAGCTGCGTCGCCAAACAGGTTTCGGCCAATCCCGCCAGCGCCCCAAGAGTCCAGCGATCCTTCTCATGAAAATCGGCGTCGGTCTTTTCCAAGAGCGCGACCAGTTCGACGCGGCGGTTCGTATGAAACAGCGCTTGCATCAGCCACAGCCGGTATTGCAGCCGGTCAGGAAGTTCCTCGATCATCGCCTGCAACAGGCCGATCGATTCGCCGTACCGTTTGGTCTGATGCAGCCAGTCGATCAATCGCGAGCGGCCATTCTCGTCGAGCTCCTTGTCGCGATGCGCGACGAGGAGCACCTCGATCGCCCGCTCCGGCCGATTCAGGCCGTTCCAATAATAGTCCGCGACGTACTGCACGATCGGGTTGTTGCCGTGGAACTTCACCAGGACATCGTCGGCGGTCTTTGCAAAAGTGTCGGCCTCTGCCTTCCAAAAATCGGGTTCGTGGTAGCCTCGGTGGTAGATGCGGGGATGACGCCTTTGCTGTGATTCCAAATCCTTGCGGAGCGCGTCCAGGACGATCTTCAGCAGTCGCGGTTGCAGGTCTCCCAGCTCCTTGGCCTCCGTCCGCCACACCGCCAGCGTGTCGCCATACGTATTCCATCCATCCTGATTCTGATACCGGAATCGGGGGGGCTCCTGATCGATGCGGTCGAGCAAGAACGCCAGCGCTTCGCGGGGACTCAACAGGTCGTGGATGACCCCGGCCACCTGCATCACCAGCGACTGGTAGTTGTTCGTCTGCCGTCGGAGCGCCTCGGGAAACGCCTTGGCCGCGAACTCGCGCAGCGCCATCGCCGTCCTGCGGAGTTTGATGTTATGGGCCACGCGATAGAGATTGCAAAGCCGCGTGAGAATCTGGTAGCGGTGATTCTGGTCTCCCGTCTGGAGATCGGCCAACAGCCGCCCCTCGACCGCCGCAAACAGTTCGTCCCGCGCGCCGAGCGACACAGTCCCGTCCCGCTGCAGCGCCTCGGAATACACGTCATACAGCTT
Source organism: Planctomycetales bacterium (assembly GCA_046152955.1). Taxonomy (GTDB): domain Bacteria; phylum Planctomycetota; class Planctomycetia; order Planctomycetales; family Planctomycetaceae; genus SIAF01. The sequence continues at coordinate 6,810 of JBJXGA010000479.1, forward strand.
CTGCGTCAGCCAAAGCCGCTGTTGCGTCGGCGTCGCGCCGGCCAGTTCGTCCTGGAGCGTCTGTTCGGCCCGGACGAAATGCTTCTGATCGACGAGGAACGAAATCCAGGTGGCCAGCGCGTCATTGGCCAGCGGGGTCAGACGACCGCCGTGCGCGGTGCGATACTCCGCCAGTCCCACCGCCAACTGGTCGATGGCCCGATCGGGGCGTCCATAGTACGACGTCAACTCGGACCACCGGCGGCAAATGTGCAATCGATCCAGCGTTCCGGCCGGCTGGGAATCGTGCAGTTCCCGCATTTCCCGAAGCTGCTCCGCGGCCAGCGGCTCTGCCGTGATCGCTCCCAGGCTCGACAGCAGATCGGCCATCAGCCGCTGCTCTCCGGGGGACCATTCGCGGCGGAACGCCCGGCGGAGGGCGGCGACGGCGCGCTCGACGTGCGGCCCCGGCTGGTTTTGAAGCTCAGCGGCCCGACGTTCGACCAGCGCCTCCAAAAGGTCATCCGCCCGGCGATCGACCGGACTGTCGCTTTGATCGCGGCGCGCTGTCAGATGTGCCACCAGTCGATCGGCGGTTGCTTCGTCACGGACTTCCGTCAGCGTGGTGCGCAACTCCCCGAGGAATGGATACAGGCGCTGGGCTGTGCGTCCTTGAATGGCGTCGGCGGTCACCGCCAGCAGCCGAAAATCGTGCGTCGCCTGGTAGAACTGCTGCAACTGCCAGAGGTAATTCTCCGGCGCACTGGATTTTTCAAACAACGCGGCAAACATCAGCAGCACCTGTCGGTCAAGCTCGCTGGGGAGCGGTTTGTCGGTGCGCC
>JBJXGA010000499.1:0-10690 GCA_046152955.1 Planctomycetales bacterium
ATCTGGTCAGCAGGCACTCCAGCCGTTGTCGCCAAGTGGGGACTTCGAATGCCTCGGCAGCCTTCGCGAGACGAGGCGCCGCAACAGGGGGCCTGGTTTGAACGAGCGTCGGCAACATGGCGACAGACATGGCATCTTCCTTTGGAATCTTGGCAGCGGGATTCGGTGAACAAATCGCCGGACCATGCCGGGGCAAATCGTCAACAGTTCAAGGTTGACGTTTGGGTAATATCGGCATTCTATTCCGACGGGTTGAGCGAAGACGCGGTCTTTTTTCGTATTCGAAAAGACCGTAAAAAAAACACTCAAGGAATGGGCGAGGGTTCAACCTTGGCGGGTTGGCTTCGGTCCCAGCCAATTTTCGGCATGTGGAATGCCGCCGCACCGGGTCTCGGTCTTTTTTGAACCGGCCTGATTTTGTATCATTGGAGGATCAGGATTTTCATTACGGGTTTCACACGATCAAACCCCCGCGAGGCCGTGCATGGACGCGACCCATACCATTTCGCCCCTGGCAAGGATGCTTGGCTGGACCGAACAACCCGGTCCCCCTCCGGAGCAAATCCCCGATCGACAGCAACGGATCCACGCGACCGTCCTCGCCGAATCGCGTTTTATGAAGCAGGCGAATTTTGAGACATTCCATGTCAACGATCTGGAACGGGCCTTCGATCTCTATGACGCGCTGTTTTTTGAGCGAGGGATTCGCCCCTGTCTGGGAGACAGCCCGTTGCGATTCGCCATTTCGTCACGGATGACGTCGGCCGGGGGCAAGACAGTCCGCTATCGGCCGCGCCTCCCCTCGGCCCCCCCCCAATACGAAATCGCCGTCTCCTCGACGCTGCTGTTTCAGAGTTTCAGCGATGTCGAACGGACAATCGTTGTCAACGGCCACGAGTGCCACGACCGGCTCCAGGCGTTGCTGAGAATCCTTGAGCATGAGATGGTCCATTTGATCGAACTGCTGCTCTGGAATGATTCCAGTTGCCGCGGCGCCCGATTTCATGCGTTGGCGCACAAGTGGTTCGGCCACACGGCGCACCATCATCAACTGGTCACCCCCCGCGAACGGGCCGCGGCCTGCTTTGGAGTTCGCCCTGGCAGCAAAGTGCGATTCCGGTGCGACGGGGCCGAATACCAGGGGGTCGTCAATCGCGTCACCAAGCGGGCCACGGTGCTCGTCGAAAGCGCGACGGGCCAACCCTATTCCGATGGCAAGCGCTATCTGCGGTTTTATGTTCCGCTCAAGCTGCTGGAACGAGTGGAATGAGGCGACCGGCCGCGACGACGTGCGCCGCTCCGACTGGCCTGGGCGCGCGCTCCGTCACGCTGCCGACCGTTCAGCCACGCGGCGGGTCTGGAGTCGCCTGGCTCGGCAGCCCAGGAGCAACAGGCTCACCCCGGCAACTGTCAGGGAGCTCGGCTCCGGCACATGGGTGATCGAGGCATAAGCCGCATCCGCAACGAATCCATGCACCCGCGTCGTGGGATGCACATAGTCCCAAAAGAGATGCTCATCCGCCTGGGGAACATGATCGGGAAAGGCCGCGTCGGTCACGTTCGTCAATCCGTAAGCGGCCGGATCGGTTCGAACCTCTTCAAACAGCGTGGCGACGTCGACCTGATAGATCTTGATTCCCAGCAGGTTTTCCAGTTGCATCAGGCGGGTCTGCAAGAGAGCATTGTAGAGCATCACGCTGTTGTTGATTTTCTCGGCGTCTCCCGGCGCTCCTTTGTCTCTGATCAGCGGGCTATACCCGAGGAAGGGGAGGTTGGGAACGAGAAACTGTCTACCTCCGGCCAGCGTCAGGGCCAGGATCGCTGCTTCAATGTCATTGGCGATTTTCTCCGGCTTGGGAAGGTCCGCTTTGACCAGTTCGCCAAAGAGATAGTCGTTGCCGCCCGCCCAGATGGCGACCAGTTCGGTGGGACTCACGGTATGCTGGATCAACAGATACGCCAGCACCTGAGTCAGGACGTTGGGGACGAACAACGGCGACAGTCCCAAACCCGATTCCGCGCCAGCCCAGGCCTGGTTCGTCCCCCCCTTCAGTGAGGGAGTGGCGGCGGGAAGCCCCAGTTTCTGCGCCAGGTGCTCATGCCACAGGATGCCATTGGAAAACCGCCCTCCAAAATACGGACCAGGCGGTTTGCCCGTCACTTCGAACAGATTTCCGGTGTCCGACAGGCTGTCGCCAAACACGAGCAACGCCGAAATCTGACCGGCATTCAATGTCGAGGCGACGCTCAACAGCAGCACCGCCACACCGCAACCAATCCGCTTGGACATCTTATTCTCAACGCCCCCACTAGAGTGACAGCCCGCGGCCAGACGCCCTGGCCGCGTCGAGTCCGCATTTTGGCGACTGTTTCCCCAATGGTCAACGAATCTGCGGCGGAGATGGACCTCGGGGTTTTGGCGAGTACTTGGCAACTGCGGAACGAGTGCGCGAGCGTCTTTACGCTTTGGCCGACTGCGACAATTCCAGTTCCCATTCATCGAGGAGGGGCCAATCGATGGCGCAGGTGCCGAAGTCGGCCATGTGCTGGTACTTTTCCAGCCGGTCGATCGTCTGTTGCAACTGGCGATTGTCCTTGCGGAAGGCGGGGCCGTGGCTGGGGAGGAGCCATTGGATGTCGCTGTCCCGGATGCGGGTCAGCGACTGAATGAACTGCGAGATGTCCGATCCGTGGTGGGCGTCAATGTTCCCCACGCAGCCGTCGCGGAAGATATTGTCCCCCGAAAAGAGCAAATCCCCCATCCGGAAGGCGAGTTGGCTCTGGGTGTGCCCGGGGGTGTGCCAGGTTTCCAGCTTGATGTCGCCGACCTGCAGGATGTCCCCTTCGTTGATCGGCTGGTCGATCCGCATCGACGGCAGGTTGATGGAGATGCCCTGGGCGGGGATTTCGGCGTACATCAGGATGCGATCGCCATCGGCCAGGGCGGTGGCGGCCAGGGGATGTCCCACGGTTTGAGCATTGGGAAGCAGGCTCTGGGCCGTTTTGAGCCCCTGGATATGGTCGACGTCGGCGTGGGTCGCCACGAGGTATTTGCACTGGGACAGGGGGAAATCGAGCTGGCGGATGAGGTCAATGATCTCCCGTACCGTGTCCTCGTAGCCGATGTCGATCAGCAGCCATTCGTTTTTGTCGTGGACCAGATAGACGCAACAACCCAGCCGACGGCGGGCCTGGTGGTTCATTTCGAGGACATGTGGAAACAATTCGCGCCGCGGCAACATAGAGGGAAAACTCCCGAGAAATCGGCTGGACAGGTGGGGGGCATTGTATCGGGGGGTGGGGGGTGGAGCCAAGGGTTGGGGACGGGTCGCTTGATTCCGCTCGTTCCCCCCGTCAGAATTCATGCTCTGCGGCCAATTTCCGTGGCGCGTTCTCTTCACATCGTCAACTCAGTCGTGATTCGAGGCGGGGGACAATGAAACTACTGGATGGTCAGACTGTCGGTATCGACCTGGGAACTACGTATTCGGCGCTCGCGCAACTCAATGCCGAAGGGAAACCGATTTCGGTTCCAAACGCAGACGGCCACACAACGACGCCATCGGTCGTGTTGCTGGGGGAGTCGGGACACGTCATCGTCGGCCCCACCCCCGAGCGGATCTCGGTGGAGCACCCGGAAAACATCATCGAGGCGATCAAGCGGCAAATGGGGGTCAAAAACTGGTTCAAGGAATACCAGGGGAAGAAGCTGACTCCAGAGTTCATTTCGGCGCTGATTCTCAAAAAGCTCAAACAGGACTGCGAGCGAACGATCGGCCCGATCACCAACGCGGTGGTCACCGTGCCGTATTATTTCAACGACCTGCGCCGAAAAGCGACCCAGGATGCCGGGCGGATTGCCGGGTTGAACGTGATCGACATCATCAACGAACCAACCGCTGCCACGCTGGCCTACGCCTGGATGCGGGGGGAACTGGGTCGCGCTGATCGCCCCGATGAAGAAAAGACGATCATGGTCTACGACCTGGGGGGTGGAACTTTCGACGTGACGGTCGTGAGCTACACCCCGACTCACTTCCGCGTGCTGGCCACGGATGGGGATGTGATGCTGGGAGGGATCGACTGGACCAACCGGATCGTGGAACACGTGGCGGAGCAGTTCCGTCGCAAATACAGCTCAGATCCGCTGGCGGACCCCGAGACGCGGCTGGTGTTCACCCAGGAATGCGAACAGGCCAAACGAACGATCAGCGCCAAGGCGCAGGTTCCGGTGAACCTGTATTACCAGGGAAAGAACCTGACCGTTTCGGTGACACGCGGCGACTTCGAGCGGATGACCGGCGATCTGTTGCAGCGGACCCGCGACACAACCGAATTGGTGCTGCAGCAGTCGGGGGTCGAGGTCGGGAAGCTGGACGAAGTGGTGCTGGTGGGGGGGTCCACGCACATGCCCGCCGTATACGACATGCTTCGCGAAGTGACCGGCCGCTCCCCCTCCCGCGAACTGAATCCCGATGAGGCGGTGGCCCAGGGGGCGGCTATCCATGCGGCGATTCTTGAGGCCCGCGAGACGGGGGGCTCCAGCCGCATGGCCCAGGCGGTGATCAAGCGACTGCGGTCGGTGACCGCCACCGACGTCAATTCGCATTCGCTGGGAGTCGAGGTGACCGACCCGCGCGATCGGCGGATCAAGACGAATCACATCATGATTCCCCGGAACACGGCGATTCCCTATACGATCAGCCAACGGTTCACTACGAACGTCCCCAACCAGCAGCGAATCCGCGTCCGCCTGTTGCAGGGGGAAGTTCCCGACATTGGCGCGTGCGCTGTGATCGGCGACTTCACGATCACTGACCTGCCAGTAAATCTTCCCGCCGGTTCTCCGGTGGAGCTGACGTACAGCTACGAGTCCAACGGTCGGATCAAGGCCGAAGCGCGCGAATTGACCGGAGGCCGGAAAGCGGCCACCGAGATCGTCCGCGACAGCGGCGTGAGCGACACGGGGGTCGACGCCTACGAAAAGCTGGCCCGTGACTACCACGTGGAGTGATTCGGGAGATTCGACGTGGCGATCGATGTCTACAAAGACTGGCTGGGGATTCCGGAAGGTCCGCGCCCGCCCGACCATTACCAGCTTTTGCGGCTGGTGGAGTTCGAGGACTCGGCCGACAAAATCCGCGCCAATTACAAGAAACTCAACGCCCACGTCCGCCGCTACGCCACGGGGCAGTACCTTGATGAATCGCAGGCGCTGCTCAACGAGCTGGCCAAGGCGATGCTCTGCCTGACCGACGTCGAGCGGAAACGGGAATACGATGTCAGTCTGGGACGCGTGATTGAAGAATCTCAATCCGGTCCCCGGACCATGGACCTGATCCTGATCGAGCAGCAGCACATCAGCGCCGATCAGGCTCGCGAAGCCCGTGAATACTCCGAGCGGACCGGACTGGAGCTGCGCGATGCGTTTGTGCAACTCAAACTGGTGGACCCGGCCCTGGCGGCGCAGGCTCTTTCCCAGGAATTGGGACTCCCCTTTGTCGATCTGACCGACATGCTGCCCGACGAAGCGGTCCTCGATCAGGTGCCCAAATCGACCGTCAAACAGCACTCGATCCTCCCGCTGTTCGTCGATCAGGACGTGCTGCTGGTGGCCTGCACGCATCTGATCGAGCCCGATCTTGAGGAAGACCTGCGGCTGCGGTTCAACGTCCCGGTGCGGAGCGTGCTGGCTGCCCCGATGGCGATCAACCAGGCGATCGCCAAATACTATGCCCCCGGGCAGCGCAACGAAGCCGCCGCTCCGACCTCTGCGGCGGGAAAAGACGCTTCCAAATCGAAAAAGGGGCCGGCAAAGCCAGCCGCCGCTCCGGAGAAAAAGGCCAAAGCGCAGCCCAAACGCTTGAAAACTCCGGAGGAAATCCGCCAGCAGCGAAGCATCGGTATCATCATCATCAATTTCAGCTTCTTCGTGGCGTACATCCTGGACGCGTTTGTCATCAAGGCCGGTGATTATTTCGATAAGGCGTCGATCCTCGGATGGGTGGTGATTCCCGTTGTCGCCGGGCTTATCGCCTGGCTGAAATTTTTCAAGAAATAAGACTCCCTCGGCGGCGCAACAAGCGTCCAGTGGCATCGCCCCCTCGATTTGCCGTCCGCCAGTTTCGCAAGGGTGTGCCCAAATTCCCCGGCAGTCCCTTGAACGTAGTCGCATTCACCAGATTGTCAGTGATCGCTGCTGAGCCCACATTCTGGCGAACGTCGCTATTACCAGGATTCGCGGGCACGCCCTTCCGCGAGGATCCTGCCATTTGCCCTGCCTGATTCCCGGAGAATCTGATAAAATGCCGAGCAATATGAACGTGTTGCTCGCAATTCTGCTCGTCGTGGGGGGACGCGAATCCCGCGCAGAGTTGGCGCCTGCGGAAGATGCTCCGCCACGTGCCACGGCGACGGAACCTGTGACCAACTCCACCGCAACGCCCGCGGATGAGTCTGCCAGAGAGAAATCGCCGCCACCAACCCCGTCGGAGATCCAGGCGTGGATCGCCGAATTGGCACACGATCGGTTTGACGTGCGCGAGACCGCCACGCGGCGACTGGCGGGAGCCGGCGAAGGGGCCATCGCCCCTTTGGAGCAGTCCGCGCTGGGTCCGAGTCTGGAGGCCACCTGCCGCGCGATCCGCGCGCTGGCGGGAATCGCCCAGCGGGCGGCTGATCGAACCGTGTTTGAAGCGGCGCAGGAAGCGCTGGAGCGACTGGTGGAGTCAAACCGCCGTTCGGTGGCGCGGCGGGCCGCTGTCGCTTTACAGGGGCTTTCCGAGGCCCGCCGCCGACATGCGATCTCCCGCGTCCTGGAGTTGGGGGCGATCATCAAGCCGCCGATCTACCCCAAGGGAATCCCGATCACCGAAGAGGAACGGACCGGCGCCTCGCATCTGATCCTTGGAAAACGGTGGAAAGGGGGAGACGAGGGGCTGGTGCATCTGCGCCGGATTGACGAGCTCCGCGTCCTGTTCATCATCAAGGGGTCAGGAATCTCTGATGAAGCTCTGGCCGGATTGCAGGAAGCGCTCCCTGATCTGCGAATCCAGCATCGCGGCGAGGCGATGCTGGGTGTGTCGTTTTCCGCCAATGGCAACAGTTGCATCGTCGACGGCATCACCCCCGGATCGGCCGCTGAAAAAGCGGGACTGGAACCGGGAGACCTGGTGACGAGCTACGACGGCGAAGAAATCATGACGTTTGAACGCCTGATCGAGATTACGGGCAAGCACAGCGCCGGTGATAAGGTGATCCTGGAGGTCATTCGCGGCGGGCGGATCCTCAAGCTGGAAGCGATTCTGGATGAGTGGCGGTGAGGCCACCGTGTGAGCTCCGGCCTCTCACACATTGACCGGTCCCTGATCCGTGTGCATCTCCCAGGCGTCCGGGTCGATCAGCCCAGCCACACGAGTTCCGCCGGTTCTCCGCGGCGTCCGGCGACGAACGCACATTGGTGAAATTCCCGTCCCAGCAGGCGTCCGTCGGATTCCGAAAGCCCGACCGCCAGAAGACTCGGTTCGGGGGGCCAGTGGCGATCGTCACCGACTCCCTGGCCGCGAAATACGCGACAGTTCAATTTCCACAGGCGCGCTTCGAGCTGCAGCATCCGGCGGCGGTTCTCGTCCGCATCCAGTGGACGCGAATAAGGATTGCAGGCGGTGATGTAAATCCAGGAAGAACACCGCAGCGTTTCCAGCAATCGATCCAGCGGTTCGGACCGCTCGCCGATGCGAATCACAAATGGTCCGCCGGGCGCGTCGTCGACCTGGTACGCAGTCGCCAGATACGCGGCGCGCAGCGACTCCACGTTGAATAACGATTCTCGGCAAGGATTGTGATCGGACATGAATGGTCCCGGGCGTTGGGGCATGGCGCACCAATCAGCGCCGGCGCGCCCACTGTACCACACGCGCGTGCGTGCGCCGTGAATCGGGCACCGTTTCTTTCTGGCAGAGTGGCCTCCGCTCCAGAAACGAAGCGGGTCGGGGGGACTCACTCACCGAATGTGAATCGAGTCTCACGATTCGCCTGACCGGCCAGCGTACGCTGGGCCGTTCGCCGGGGTCGCTCTCACCTGACTCGAATCCAGAGGCGGGATTCGGAGTACGAGGCCCTATTTCGCGGCGCCGCTTCGCTGCGCAGACTTGCGGATCGGAGGTATGGAGCGGTAACCTCTGAGAATGCAATACAGGGTAAGCCAGGTCTGGAAGGCTAGGCGACGTCTGGCCGCAAGCCTGACGCTGATCGCGTTTGTGGCCGCTGGCATCGGCTGCCCCTCGCCGACTCCTGGCAAAACGGCGCGGGGGGACGCAGTTTCCTCCTCCTCGGAAACGGCGACCTGTTGTTGCGCACACAAGCCCGGCGCCCGAGGCTGTGGCTGTTGCCGCGAGAAGTGTTCCAAGCCGGAAACTCCCGCTCCGAAAAGCTGCTGCGGCAAATCCCCGATGGCGAATAGGTCGGCCGCGAAAGGGCCCGCGACGCAGGGTGCCGATGTGGATGAGATCCGTTTGGTGTGTGCTTGCAGTGGTGGCGAACTTCCCGGATTTGTCGTCTCAGCGCTTCCCAAACTGTTGGCCGCGCATGTCGAATTGGCCGAGACGCTCAATCATGAGCCCCTTCCCCTTGCGGGCTGGGTGCTGAGCGGACGGGACGCCGCGGCCCCGGAACCACACCCTCCACGCGTGGCGGCGGTGTCACTTCTTTAGGTCCGGCAGAGACGATTCGCGTTTCGGCCTGTGGCGGGGATTTCCGGGTGGAGATTCCACGCTTCACGTTGTGAATGCCGGACCTCCCCACGCCAGGCTGCCCTCGGGCAGCACGCTTGCCGTCATTTCGTGCCGCACTGATTGAGTGCCGCCGCGGAATGACTCATTCGCCGCAGGAGAATTCCGCATCATGAGCCTGACACTTCCCGAATCCATCCTGGGACATTCCGCTGCGATCAACGTTCCACCGCGCAGAAATCGCCGCCGCCAGGGATTTACCCTGATTGAACTGCTCGTCGTCATCGCCATCATTGGCATTCTGGTCTCGCTGTTGCTGCCGGCGGTGCAGCAGGCGCGCGAGGCAGCCCGCCGCACGGAGTGCAAAAACAACCTGCGGCAACTGGGACTGGGGCTATTCAACTACGAGGCGGCGTTCAGGGTATTTCCCATGACCAACGCCCAGAACTACCTTCCCAATGTCCAGGGCTTTTCTCCCCAGGCGCGGATTCTCCCGTACCTGGAACAGAGCAATCTGCAGAACCTTCTGGACTTCACCAAGCCGGCCTTCACGGGACCGTTCAACAACCTGGTCCCCAATCCGCAGTTCGCGGCGGCGTTTGCCACCCCTCTGCCGGTGCTGCTGTGCCCCAGCGATCCGGCCCCCAAGCAAAATCCCGGCGCCGGCGGGGCGCTGTATGGGGGGAATAACTACATGGTCAGCTACGGAAGCGGAAAAGGTACGAACTACGACCTGCGCTGGAACACCGATGGCATCGTCTTCGAGAACTCCAGCGTCCGCGTTTCCGAGGTTTTGGATGGCAATTCCAACACCGTCTTTATGAGCGAATCCGTACGGAGCGTGGGGGCCGACATCGTGCTGCCGGCTGGAACCCTCCCCCCGTTTCCCTACCAGTACACGCTCAATGGATCGACCGGAGTCAGCGCGGCGCTGCAGCCGGTTCGGGGACTGAAGGCGACCGGCGGCGCCTGGAGCAGTTACGTCGACAGCAGCGGGATGATCTCCAATCCCGACTTGTCAACGGTCTGGCCGACAATGACGAACTGGCGCGGAGCGTCGAGCGCGGCACTGCGCGGCCGCGGGGTGTCGTGGGCGGGGGCCGGCGCTCTATGTACCCTGACCAATGGCTACTCCACTCCCAACAGCCGCATTCCCGATCTGGTGACGCATTTCTCCGGGTTTTTTGCGCCGCGCAGTTACCACGTTGGCGGCGCCAATGTGTTGATGGGGGATGGTTCGGTTCGGTTCCTGGGAGACAGCATCGACGCCGCCACCCATCGCGGGCTGCACAGTCGCATCGGTGGAGAGGTGCTCGGCGATTTCTAGAAGCATCGGAGGCAGACTCGACTCCGTGCGGATTGCGGCCAGGGACTGACGACGAACCAGGTGGATGACATGACAGAGACCGAGCTTCCAGGAAGGCGCTGGCCCGATTACCGCGCCGTCTGGCGGTGGCATTTTTACGCCGGTTTGTTCTCCATTCCGTTTGTGATCGTGCTGTCGCTCAGCGGCGCCGTGTATCTGTTCAAGCCGCAAATTGAAGCCTGGAGCGAACGGACCTACGACCACCTGGCAGTCGAAGGACCGCCGGCTGCTGCCGCCGACCAAATTCGTGCCGCGCTGGCTGCCGTTCCCGGTGCGTCCCTGAATTCCTACGAACTGCCGCAAGCGCCCGACTCCGCAACGCGCGTTATTGTGCGGTATGAGGGAGAGAACGTCCGGGTGTACTTGCATCCGGTCACGGGAGCGGTGCTGCACACGTTTCCGGAAAACGACCGTCTGATGCGGGTGTTGTTTCGGCTGCATGGGGAGTTGCTGATGGGAGATCGTGGTTCGATGCTCGTCGAGCTGGCGGCCTCCTGGGCGATCATCATGATTCTGACAGGACTGTGCCTGTGGTGGCCGCGGCAGAGCCAGGGGATGGGTGGGATCGTCTATCCGCGATGGAACGCCGGTCCGC
>JBJXGA010000505.1:0-2585 GCA_046152955.1 Planctomycetales bacterium
GCCGCACGACTTTCAGGAATTTCGGCGCGGACGAATATGGGACACCCGAAGCGCACTTGAAGATCTCCCTGCAGAACAACCTGATTGTTTCCAACAGGGCGGAGGGGGTCCGAACCCAGTTGAACACCGACGACTCGGGATACCTCGACCTTGTTTACTCTAACAACACGATCGCCTCCAACGGCGGCGCAGGAATCAGTTACTCGGGAACGTTGCCCTCATTCAATGCCGCTCTGCGGTTGATTCAGAACAACATTGTCGTCTGGAACGGGCAGGGACTCCTCACAGGTGCCATCTCCAACGCGACAAACTTTGTCATCCGCTCCAACGACGTCTTTGGAAATGGCCAGGATTGGGCCAATCATCCCAACGTTTTCGGCTCGCGCGGTCAGGGGCACGCTGCCAACCTGCCCGCAGACGTCTATTCCAACATCAGTGTTGACCCCTTGTTCGTCACCCAGTCGGATTACCTCCTGAGTTCCGCTTCACCGGCCGTTAACGCGGGCACAAAACAAGACGCGCCCGCGTTCGACATTCACGGTCAACGGCGCGGAGCCAAGCCCGACCTCGGTTGCGACGAAGTACTCGTGCCGCCGGTGATCGCACCTTTCGTGCTTCTGCCCGATCGTTTGTGGAGACTGATTGTTGAAGGGGAAGCGGGCCATGTTTATCGGATGGAGTCGTCTTCTGACCTGAACGTTTGGATCACTCTAGGATCCGCCCCGAATCAAAACGGCACAGTAGAGTATACAGTTCCGGAAGACTCTTCCCATCGATTCTTTCGGGTGCGACTCGAATAGCCCCGGAACACACCGGACGTCGTTTCAGTCCACACTCTATTAGTTACGAAGCGGCGACGCGGGGGTGGGAGAGGACCGGGGAAAGAGGCGCAATGGACAGGCAGGACTGGACGGGGGCAGGTTTGAAACACTGCGTCAGTCGAGGCGGAGGCGACCTACGCCAGCAGGGGGATATCGATGTCTTTCTGATGGAGAAACTGAGCGATGCTTTGGGCAAGAAGCAGAAGGCCACCAAGATTGGCAGCCTTTAGCGTAGAAGCCTTCTTTATCGATTGTCCTGATTTCGTGAAATGAAGCTGAAATCCAAACAGCAGGCCGAGCAAACCGCGCCGTTGAGGCTGCGGCCGACAGTTTTCTCTTCCAGCCGAAAAGTGCGGACGTTTCCTACCGCATTGACCAGACCGGTCAGCAGTCCAGAGTTGCCTTTTTGGTCGGGTTGGGAGCCACCGATCGCTACTTCATTTGCAGGCTTGCAGTTATCGGGCTAGACTGGTTCAGTCGTGTCAGAAGGAATGATCATGTCGGCGTGCCTGCCTCAAGTCAGTCGACGAGTGCGCTGGTTCTCAGCGTGCTCGCTCTTGCTGTTCCTGCTCGCGCAGACGCTCTGTTTTCGACACTGCTTGGCCAACGGGCATGAGGCCGCGAGTTCGGGCCCGTCGCGCTGCTGTCGCGCGGGTGACGACGCCACTTCGCCGCCGTCCGGCTGCGCTTCCCTCAAAACCATCGCGGCCGGTCCGGAAGTGCCCAATCTGGTGGTGCCTCCGGTGCATGTGCTTTCATTCCTCCTAACGGCCGTCCTGGGTGGGCAGGTCTCCGAAACGGAATTGCCGCCGCTCCGGTGGGTTCGTCCCGGGCGGTCGCCTGATGGCCTCTCTCCGCGGGAGTTGTTTCTTGGTCGCTCCCACCTTGGCTTGGCTCCACCTGCCCGTGGGTAGGACGGATGCGGTCAGCGTCGGTCTAGCCTGACTTCCTTCGTTCTCCCGTCCTCTCTTCGATCAGTCACGTTTCTTGGTGGAGACGTGCAGTTATTCCCTTGGGTCTTTGGCCGGTGTGGACCGTGTTATGAAGTGGAAATCTTCTTTGGTGGCGGCGATGTGGCTTTCCGCGGCAATGGCCGTGGGGGCGAGCGGTGCGGAAAGTAGCGCCAAGCCCCAGATTTTGGATGAGTCCTTCCTCGAATCGCTGCGATCCGAAATCCGGACGCGGCACCCGTCCGTGGCCACGGTGGAGGCGCGGGTCCGCGCGGCGGAGGCGCAAGTGCGGGCTTTGCGTCTCTGGGAAGATCCAACGGTGGGTGCTGGTGTCATCGGGGCGGACCGAGCAATGCGCCAGGATCAAGGTGATTGGATGGTCAGTCTCGCGCAGCCGCTCCCTCGGCTCAAATGGGTGGCCGCTCGGCGCGAACGGGCTCGGGCGTTGCGCGATGGAGCGGCCGCGGAGGCGCGATGGATGAGGCTCGACTTGGAACGTCGCGCCGCCGAAGCGGCGATTGCACTGGCGCTGGCCGACGAGTCGATTCGCATCACGACCGACCAACTTGGTTGGTTTGAAGGGATGACGCTGACGGCGAAGGAGCGATTGAAGGATCCTGCGGCGGAGGTGTCGGAAGCGCTGCGCCTGGAGAGCGAATTGGCGCGCGAGCGGCAGCGTTGGGAAACCCTGCGGCGACAGCGAGCGGCGCTGGCTTGGCAACTGAATCTATTGCTGGGGCGCGAAACGTCGGCCGCATGGACGGCGCTGCAGCTGCCCGCGACGACCGTATTGCCCCCGCCGCCCGCCCCAGAT
>JBJXGA010000003.1:0-12398 GCA_046152955.1 Planctomycetales bacterium
AGGATGAAGGGTGAAGGATGAAGGGTGAAGGGTGAAGGATGAAGGATGAAGGGTGAAGGATGAAGGATGAAGGATGAAGGATGAAGGATGAAGGTGACGGGGGGTGGGGGTGCTTTGTTCTTGCTGACTTACACGGTCTATGGAGCAAGTGGATTATGAGCTCTCGATTGATGGACGATGCTGTTCGGTTGGCGGAACTGTTGAGGGCGGCGGGGGGCGAGGGGCGGGGGGCGAGCGAGGGGGGGGGCTGTGAGGGGGGAGTTGAGCCACCGGTTGGGGAGGATGCGAGGGGCGAGGAACGGTCTGGTGTCGAGGAGGGGGCGGCCTTTCAGGCGCGGCTGGAGGGGGATCTGGAGTGTATTGAGTTGCTGCGGCGGGTTTTGGCAGGTTCTCCCGTCGCGCGGGGGTGTGGCGAACGGGCTTGGGACGGGGGACAAGCACAACTTCCTGGCAGACTCGTGGCGATGGCCGATCCGGTTGTGGCATCCGCTGGCGATCATCCCGGCCCCCTGAGCCAGCCCCCGGTCCGTGAATGGTCAGCGCAAAATTCAACGGCCGAGGCGAATGCAGACCGCACGCTCCATGTCCCTGATTCGCGTTCGACCAGGGAGCCGTCGCCGAGCGATCGGGACTCTGCGGTTCTGTCGCTGGGGCGATTCGACATCGTGCGCGAGCTGGGGAGCGGTACGTTCGGCGTGGTGTTTCTGGCCTACGACCGCGATCTGGGGCGCGAGGTGGCGCTCAAAGTGCCGCGGCCAGAGGTGCTGGTGACGGCCAAATTGCGCGAACGGTTTCTGCGCGAAGCGCGACTGGCGGCGGGGCTGGATCATCCCCACCTGGTGCCGGTCTTCGATGTGCGGGCCGACGGGCCAGTCTGCTACATTGTCGAGGCGTATTGCCCTGGGACCACGTTGGCGGCCTGGCTCAAGGAGTTCAGTGAACCGATGCCGGCCCGCGAGGCGGCGCGGCTCATGGTCACACTGGCAGAGGCGGTCGAACACGCCCATCGGGCGGGGGTGATTCACCGCGACCTGAAGCCGACGAACATTCTACTGCAAGACAGGTGTACGGAATCGGGACAGGCGCATTTTCCCGGCGCAGCGCCCGGAACGGCGACCGGGCACACGGAGTCCACTGGCGAGAATCGAGAGAACACGAGCCGGTCCCCAGGCCGCGATCCGCGACCCCACGGGCCGACAAAATCGACTCTGCCTGAGCGTGGTGCCCACAAGTCTCTGGGGAACTATGTGCCACGGATTGCCGATTTCGGTCTGGCGAAACTGATCGACGATGCGTATCTCGAACCGACGCACGGCACAGAGTATCAGACGCAGACCGGCGCGCTGCTGGGGACTCCCGAGTACATGGCCCCCGAACAGGCGAGCCGGCGGGCGCGAGAGATCGGACCGAGCGCCGATCTTTATGCCCTGGGAACGATCCTGTACCAGCTCGTGGCGGGGCGGCTTCCATTTCGTGGCGAGACGACGCTCGACACGCTCGAGATGGTGCGGACGCAAGACCCGATTTCCCCCAGGCAATTGGCGCCTCGGCTTCCCAAAGATTTAGAAACGATTTGCCTGAAATGTCTGGAGAAAGAGCCGCCGCGGCGATACGGCAGCGCCCAGGAACTGGCCGACGACCTGCAGTTGTTTCTGCAGGGGGCTCCAATTCGCGCGCGACCGCTGACATTCTGGCAGCGGTGGTGGAAAAGCGCCCGGCGGCATCCGGCCAGGGGAGCGCTGGTGTGCGTCAGCATTGCCGCCGTAGCGGCGCTGGTGGCGGTGGTCGGCCTCTACAATGCCCATTTGTCGCAAAAGAACGTCGAGTTGGCCGGCGCCCTAGAGGATGCGCACGCCGCGCAACGGGAAGCAGAGCAGTCGCAACGGCAGGCGGAGGCTTCAAGAAAGAGCGCCCTAGTCTCAAAGCAGGAGGCTGAAGCGAATCTGCAGGCGGCCGACGAGAATTTGAACCTTGCCCGGAAGGGGGTGTTCGAATTCGCCACGCGGCAGGTCGACGAGCCTCGGGCGCCGCATAACGATCTCGAATTCCTGCGCAAGAACATCCTCTTGGCGGCACTCGATTTCTACGACAAGCTCGCTCTCAGACGCCCCGGCGACGTTGAAATCGAAGCGGAAACGGCCGTCATCGAGATGCAGTTGGGTCGCGTCAAGTTGGAGTTGCGGCACGTCTTAGAGGCGCTGCCAGACCTGGAGAAGGCGGGAGAGATTCTGCAACGAGTCACCGCGGAACATCCCGAGTTGCGCGACTACGAACTCAGTCTGGCGCGACTGTACATGAACTTGGGCCACGCCCATTATTGGAGCGGCGACGCCTGTCAACGAACAGCGCTCACGGACCAGGCGAATCGGCTGGCGACACGGCTCTCACGGCAGGATCCCGAGTCAGACGAGCGTCGATTTCTTCTGGGGCAATCCTACAACTGTCTGGCAGCGCTGTGGCTGGACCATGAACGGGAGGACTTGGTGCAACCGGCCGCGCTGCTCGCACAAGAGTTTGCCGAACGGCTGGTGTGCGACCATCCCCAGATGGAAAAATGCCGGGCGCTGCACATCGAGAGTCTGGATTATCTGGGAGCAGCCCAGTTGCGCACCGGGCGATTGGAGGAGGCCCGGGCCGCCCTGGTCATGGCGCGCGACCTGGCCCAAGCGTTGGTCAATGACGACTCGAGCAACGAAGATTACCGTTCGCAGTTGGCTCGCTGTCACGCTGACTTGAGTTACGCCTACTGGATGGGCGGGCAACTCGAAGAGGCTGCAGTGGCCTACGGGCAGGCCCGCGACCTGTTCGCCGAGCGCTGCCGCAGGCATCAAGATAGCCTGGTGCGTCACGACGAACTTCTGATCGTGTTGCACAATCTGTCGGTCCTGTCGACCGAATTGCACCGGCCGGAGGTCGCCGAGCCGATGCACTTCTGGGCGATGCCCATCGTTCGCGACCACGTCGAACACTTCGATTTCCCGGATTATCATTATTTCGCGTGCGTCCGGCCGCTCGCGCATGGATTCTGGGAGAGCAACGGCGAATGGTGGCCTTCCGCGTCTTCAGCGATCGAGAGTTCGCTCTTGTGGCTGCGGCACATTTCGAAAGTGCATGAGACGCGTGCTTCCTATCGCGCCACGCTGGCCCGCGCGACAAGCAATTGGGGCACCGCCCTTTTTGCCGAAGGCGAATTGCAACGCGCGGGCCAGGCGTTCGAGGAGTCGCGGGTGATGGCCGAGGAAATCGTGGCCGATCATCCGACAATCATCGACTTCGCCATCGACCTGGCTTCCATCAATTTCAATCTGGGGCAATTCGCTGAAAGCAGAGAAGAGCACGCTCCAGCGTTCGCGTGCTACTCGCGCGCGATCGACCTGTTGCAGGACAAATTGCAGCACATGCCGCCGCGCGCCGAGGCCTGGCGGTTTCTCGGCGTGACCTACGCCGCTCGGGCCGAGGTGTTGTCGCGACTGGACCGCCCTGACGAAATGCGCGCCGACCTGACCCGACTGGCAGCGCTCGAATGCCGCTGGGAAGGGGACTACGTCCGCTTGCACCGGGCCTGCCTGTTGACTGCATCACAGCGATCGCCTGGCGACGCGACCGGCGAAACGAGTCGCTCGCCCTGGTCGGCCGAACTCCCGGCACTGTGCAGCAAACTGGGCTTGATCTACTTGTTTGATCGCCTGGAATTCCGGCAGCAGGTGCCGCTGTATTAGTCGGAAAAGTGGCGGACCGACCGGTGTGGCCAGTCAGCGCGATGGACCTGCGGCGTGTCGGCGGGCGCGGGCCGAACTCCAGTCCCAATCGCCAGTCAATCCACCGCGCGAGGAGGAATGTGAAAACGATGCCCGAGCGGGCTTCGCGGTGGGTCTGTGCGCCGGCGTCGATTGGCCAATCCCGATCTGGCCGGCGTTTCCGTGCCGAAATGCCTTTCCCTATTTCCCGGTTTGCAATAGAATAAGGCAATGAAAACACTCGACGCGCCAGTGCTCGACCGGCTACTGGATCCGGTAGGTCGCATCCTCACTCCCGAAGTGGCTCGCAGGCTCGTCAATTACCGCTTTGACGCCCGGGCTAGGGCGCGCATCGACATGCTCGCTCGCAAATGCAATGAGGGCGAACTGTCTGACGCGGAACGCCGCGAGTACGAAACGTACGTTTACACCATCGACTTCATCGCGATCCTTCAAGCCAAGGCGCGCGCCCATCTCAAACGCTCCGCCGATGTCTGATGTCGCGGTCCTTTCGCCGACAGATTCGCGATCGGGCCGCGTGGCGGTGTGAGTATTGTCACCTCCCAGACTCCGTGGCCGCTGCATCGGCTTTCCACGTCGAACACGTGCTGGCGATGCAGCACGGCGGCTCCGACGACGCCGACAATCGCTGCTGGAGCTGCCACCGGTGCAACCTTCACAAGGGACCGAACCTCAGCGGTCGAGATCCGCTCACCGGCCATGTCGTCAGACTCTTCGACCCGCGGCGCCAGTCGTGGAATCGGCATTTCGAGTGGATCGGGGCCGTATTGGTCGGGCGGACACAGACCGGACGCGCCACAATCGCCGTCCTCGACATTAACGACCCACAGCGGGTCTAACTGCGGGAGACAGTCATGGGGGCAGGCGAATGGCCGGACGATTGAGGCGGGACAAACATCATATGGCACGCGGCCGGCCATCCACGGCTGGTCTTCGATCGCCACTTCCTCCTGGCAATGAAGGAACAGCAAGCCAGCCACCCTTACTTTCTTGCCTGCATCGGCAATACCGAACTGATGGAATCGGCCGGAGAATGAATCAATATGACTTGCCGCGTTGTCCAACTGACCGATTGCCATCTGTTTGCCGATCCGCAGGAGGCGCTGCGTGGCGTCGTGACCTGGCCGCGCTTTGTCGCGGCACTGGTAGACATTCGACGGCGCGTCCCCGATTGTCAGTGGCTGATCATCACGGGCGATCTGACGCATGATGAATCCCGCGCCGCGTATCAGGCGGTGCGCCGCGAGTTGGGGGATTGGGTGGACCGCGTGCGGGTCATTCCGGGGAACCATGACGATCGCCCCCTGCTGGGGGAGTTGTTTCCCCAAGGGGATACGGGACCGGAGGGGCGGCAGACGTTTGCCGTGTCGGCCAGTGGCTGGCAATTGATCGGGCTGGACGCCCAGATCCCCGGCAAGTTGCCCGGCGAATTGGGCGAGGCGCAACGGAGTTGGCTGCAAGGACAATTGGAACGATCGCCGCGCCCCACGCTGTTGTTCGTGCATCACCCGCCGATCCCGGTCGGAAGCCCCTGGCTGGACGTGATCGGTCTTCAGGATGCCCGGGAGTTGGGGGAGCTGCTGCGGCGTTTTCCCCAGGTGCGGCTGGTCGCGTGCGGTCACGTACATCAGGAATTGGCCGGATCGCTGGGATCGGCCACGGTGTTGACGACCCCTGCCGTCGGCCCGCAGTTCCGGCCCCGAACCGCGGCGTTGGAAATCGACCCTGCCCCTCCCGCGTATCGCGTGTTGGAACTACACTCAACCGGCGAATGGTCGACACAGGTGCTGCGCTTTAGGGAGTGCTGATGAGCCACGGGAATCGAATCAAGATGAGGACAGAGGACAAGGGTGCTTTGGAAATGAACCGTGCGAAAACGCTCTGCCTGGGATTCCTGCTTTCGCTGTACCTGTCGGCCACAGGGAGCCGCAGTCTGTCCGCCGACGAAGGGATGGAATTCTTCGAAGCCAGGATCCGTCCGGTACTGGTGGAACAATGCTACGCGTGCCACAACTCGGCGACGCTGGCGGAGGGAGGGCTGGCGGTGGATGCCAAACAGCCTCTGCTCCAGGGAGGCGACCGCGGACCGATTCTCGTTCCCGGTCGGGCAGGGGAGAGCCGACTGCTGGCGATCCTGCGGCATGAGACCCCTGGTCTGAAGATGCCACAGGGAGGGGCCAAACTGGACCAGCGCGTGATCGCCGATTTCGAGAAGTGGATTGCCATGGGGGCGCCCGATCCGCGAGACAAGCCCCCGTCGGCAGATGAACTGGCGAAAGAAACCTCTTGGGAGTCGGTCCGTGATCGACGCCAGCGATGGTGGAGTTTTCAGCCGGTGCGGCGAGCAGCGCCGCCAAACGTCAAGACTCCCGACTGGTCGGAGCATCCGGTCGATCGCTTTGTGCTGGCGAAACTGGAAGAGCACGGCCTGCCGCCGTCCCCTCCGGCGGACAAACGGACATTGCTTCGCCGCGTCACGTTCACCCTCACCGGGTTGCCCCCGACGGCCGAGGAAATCAGCGCGTTTGTCGCGGACGATGCGCCCGATGCCTATGGCCGTCTGATTGATCGGCTGCTCGATTCTCCCCGATTCGGCGAGCGGTGGGCGCGGCATTGGATGGACCTGGTCCGCTACTGCGAATCGCATGGCAGCCAGGGAGACCCGGAGCTCCCCAATGCCTGGCGCTATCGGGACTACCTGATTCGGGCCTTCAATCAGGATGTTCCGTACGATCAACTCGTTCGGGAGCATCTGGCGGGAGACTTGTTGCCTCAGCCGCGCGTCCACCCCACCGAAGGCTGGAACGAATCGATCCTGGCGACAGCGCATTTGAGAATGGGAGAGTACGGTTATCTCCCGGTGGATGCGTTGGACGACCAGGTGAAGGTGGTCGACAATCAGATCGACGTCTTCTCCAAAGCGTTTCTCGGTTTGACGGTGTCGTGCGCCCGCTGCCACGATCACAAGTTCGACCCGATCAGCCAGGCGGATTTTTACGCACTGTATGGCGTCTTCGCGAGTTGCCGTCCGGGGCAGGTGTCGATCGAGAGGCCCGAGCGCTTGGAGAAGAACCGGAACGAACTGGCGCGCGGAAAAGCCCGCATCCGCGCGGGGCTGGCCGAGGCCTGGCAGGCCGCGGTCCCCCGGCTGGTCCGGCGAATGCAGGAACAGGAAGAGCGCGATCGGCAGCTCGACGCGTGGCAGCGGCGCGCGCGGGAGCTTGAGGTCGCGATTGCCGCCGTGGAACGCCCGGCGATCGAGCAGCTCTCGGAAGCCAGAGGCGGGACCAAGGGGGAATCCCTTCCTCGGCCGGTGGCGCGATGGAGCTTTTCGGGAGACGCCAAAGACAGTGCGGGGTCTCTGCATGGCGAACTCCAGGGGAACGCGAAGGTGCGCGACGGAAGACTCGTTCTGGATGGCCAGGGGGCGTTCGTGCGCACCCCGCCGCTGTCCAGAAACATTGGCGAAAAGACGTTGGAGGCCTGGGTCAGTCTGGCCCAACTCGATCAGCGCGGCGGCGGAGTGATCACGCTGGAATCGAAGGACGGCACGGTGTTCGATTCGCTGGTCTTCAGCGAACTGGAACCGCGCGTCTGGCTGGCCGGAAGCAACTTTCATCAGCGCACGCAGCACCCCGGCGGCCCGCCGGAACAAGCGCCGCCTGATCGTTTCACGCACCTGGCCGTGGTCTATCGCGCCGACCACAGCATCACCCTCTACCGCAATGGTGAGCCGTACGGTTCCTCGTGGACGAAGGGAACGTTGCAGAAATTCGCGGCCGGCGAGGCGCGGCTGCTGCTGGGACAGCGACATACCGGCGGGGGAAATCCGTTTCTGGCGGGAGAGATCGACGAAGCCCGGCTGTACGATCGACCGTTGACTCCCGCCGAGGTGGCGGCGTCGTTTCGTGCTGGCCCTGCCGGATTCACCCGGAAGGAATTGCTCCAGGCGCTCCCGGCCGAACCGGCGCGGCGTCTGCAGGAACTGTACGACGAACAACAGTCGCTGCTCGCCCGGCTTCAGCCAGTGGACGATGCGGACCCGTGGCGGGCGCCGCTGGCCGACGCGCGGACCAACGCCGCCAATCCGCTGCATGCCTGGACCACGCTGGCTACTTTGCCAGGAGAGCGGATCGCCGCCACCTGGCATCAGCTCGCACAGGCCATTCAAAGCGACCTGGAGGCGCGCCGCGCTGAGAATGCGACACAGTTTCAGCCCGGTTGGGATCTGACTGGCAAAGACGCCGCACAGTGGTTTGCCGCGGGTTCGGGTTTGTCCGACCGCTCCTCAACGGAAGGGCTGGCGTCGGCGGGGGGAGAATTTTCCATCGAGCGCGAGGGAGAGCGGCTGCTGGGAGGAATCTATCCCGCCGGGGTCTTCACGCATCGCCTGTCGCGCACGCACAGTGGCGTCCTGACATCGCCGCGGTTCGTCATCGCCACCGACAGCGTCAGCATCCGGGCGCTGGGAGAGCAGGCCACGGTGCGACTGGTGATCGAAAATTACCCGCTGGGGAATGGCGGGATTTTTCCGGCGACTCGGCTGGCGCGGGATGACATGGGTTGGGTGCGGCTCGACGCGGCTTACCGCCGGGGGGCGCAGGCCTACGTCGAATTCGTCACCGACGACAGCGACCGCGCCGGCTATGGCGCCTCTCAGGTGGTCTTTCACAACACGGCCACGCCCCCGCGCGAGGTGGTGATTCCGACCAGGCATCTGTACGAGGCAACCCTTCCCACCTCCGCCAGCGCCTTGGCGGCGGTGTATGCCGAACGGTTGCAGAGCGCCATTGCCGCCTTTCGCGCTGGTTCCATGACCGACGACGAGGTGGCCTTCCTCGACTATTTCGTGCGCGCCGGACTGTTGCCGGTGTCGCTGGCGGAACTCCCGGAGCTGCGCGATCCGCTGGAAGAGTACCGCCGACTCGAACGGGAGATTCCCCGATCGCGCCGTTCTCCGGGAGTGTACGAGGCGCAGGCCTTCGATCAGCCGCTGTTCGTGCGGGGGCGGCATACGCAGCCCGCAGCGCCGGTGCCGCGGCGGTTTCTGGAAGTGCTGGGAGGGAAGGGTTACGACGGTCCCCAGAGCGGCCGCTTGCAACTGGCTGCGGAAGTCGCCAGTCCCGACAATCCGCTCACGGCGCGGGTGCTGGTGAATCGGCTCTGGCAGCATGTGTTTGGTCGCGGAATCGTCGGGACGGTGGACAATTTCGGACGCCTGGGTGACCAGCCGACGCATCCTGAGTTGCTCGACTATCTCGCCTCACGGTTCGTGAACGACGAGCAGTGGTCGATCAAGTCCATGTTGCGGCTGATGCTCACGTCGCGGACGTACCAGCAGGCCTCGCTCCCTGGCAGTGAAGCGGAACAGCGCGACGGCAACAACGCCTGGCTCTCGCATATGCGCGTGCGGCGGCTGGAGGCCGAAGCGATTCGAGACGCCATCCTCAGCGCGGCAGAACAATTGGACCCGACGCCATACGGTCCCGGCGTCAATGTGTACTTCGTGAGCAAAACGGAAGGGGGCGGTCCCAAGGGGCCACTGGACGGAGACCGTCGGCGCAGCATCTATCAGCGCATTCGCCGCAATGCGCACAATCCGTTCCTGGAGGTGTTCGACGCCCCCAAGCCGGCGACGACGCGCGGGCGCCGAGACGTGACGAATGTCCCGGCGCAGTCGCTGACGATGCTCAATGACCCGTTCGTGATCGAACTGGCGAGTCGTTGGGCCCGAATGCTGGTCGGCGAAGGAGCCCCTGCTGATCTACGAATCCGCCGGATGTTCGTCGCCACATTGGGGCGTGAACCAGAGAGTTCCGAACTGGAAGCCGGAATGAATTATCTGAACGATTTGGCGGACGAGCATGGAGTTCCCCGGATAGCGCTGGGAGACAGTCTGGCGGTCTGGCAGGATTTTGCGCAGTCCCTGTTTTGTCTGAAGGAGTTTGTGTATGTCCGCTGATCGATCGGGATGCCGGCGCCATTGTACCCGCCGGGAAATGCTGGCGCGCAGCTCGATCGGATTCGGGCTGACGGCGCTGACCGCGCTCCGCGCTGCCGGCGAGGTGTCCGTACCCGCCTCCGCCCGGACCGCCGCGCCGCGCGCCCGCAATGTCATTTTCTGTTTCATGTCCGGGGGGGTCTCGCAGGTCGATTCGTTCGATCCCAAGCCGCGGCTGCAGCGCGACCATGGCAAGACGATGCCCGTGCCGGTTAAGCCGACGATGTTCAACGCCAACGGCAACATCATGGCCAGCCCCTGGGAATTTCGGCAATATGGCGAGTGCGGACTCCCCGTGAGCGAGTTGTTCCCGCAGATCGGCGCGTGCGCCGACGAACTGGCGGTGATTCGCTCTCTGACCAGCACGGCGAATGAACATGCTCAGGGAAATTATTTCCTGCACACCGGCTTTTCCCAGGCGGGTTATCCCAGCGCCGGGGCCTGGATCAATTACGGCCTGGGGAGCGAGAATGCCAACCTGCCGGGCTACGTCGTGCTGGCGGGGGGTGGCTCTCCACTGGGGGGGATCGGCATCTATGGCAATGGCTTTCTCCCGGCGGTGCATCAGGCATCGCTCATCGATCCGAGTCAGTCGGAGCCGCTGACCAACATCACCCCCCGCGAACCGACCGGCCGGCAGCGCCGCCGACTCCGATTCGTTGAACAGATCGATCGGAACTATGCGGTGCAACTGGGGCATGATCCGCAAGTCGAAGCGGCGATCCGCAATGATGAAACGGCGTTTCGCATGCAGGCTGCCGTCCCGGAACTGGTCGATCTCTCGGGGGAGACCGCCGCCACCGGACAACTCTACGGCCTCGATTCGCCGGTCAAGGAGACCGCGGCGTATGCGCAACAATGCCTTCTGGCGCGGCGGCTGGTGGAGCGCGGCGTGCGATTTGTTGAGCTCACCTGCCTGCCCCGACCCGCGGACTTGGGACAGGCCGGCAATCCCTGGGATCAGCATGGCGGATTGAAAACGGGACACGCGGAAATGGCCCGGCAGGTCGATCAGCCGATCGCCGGCTTGATTCGCGATCTGCGGGCGCGCGGCCTGCTCGATGAAACGCTGATCGTCTGGGCCGGTGAATTTGGTCGGACCCCGTTTGCCCAGGGGAGCGACGGGCGCGACCACAATCCGTATGGATTCAGCGTTTGGCTGGCCGGCGGGGGAGTCAAGGGGGGGACCGTTTACGGCGCGACCGACGATCTGGGTTACCATGCCGTGGAAAATGTCTCGACCGTGTACGACCTGTGGGCGACCGTGTTGCATCTGTTGGGGGTCGACCACGAGCTGCTCACCTATCGTTTTGGGGGACGGGACTTCCGCCTGACCGACGTCCACGGTCGCGTGCTCCGCGAGGTCGTGGCATAATCCGGTGCTATGTCACAGCTTGATTTTAGTGTAGCCACGGTCGCCAGACCGTGGGCATCGAGTCCGTTTCCATTCACTTCCCACGCTCTGGCGAGCGTGGCTACGATCCGAGTTTTTGATTGTGACAAAGCACTAATATCGAGTCCCTCTTTTCAGGACGCAGTTGGCATGTTCCGACGACAATTCACTCTCCGCCGACTCTTGGCGGTGATTCTGACCAGCACGTGCTGTCTGACCGAATGGATCGGATCGCCAATCTCCGAATCGAAGTCGGACGAAGTCCCTTCGCCTCCAAAGGGAGGAGGAGCAGCCACAGCGGCTCCTGCGCCGCGATTCACGCTGCCGGAGGGTTTCGTGATCGAACAGGTGGCAGCAGCGCCGCTCGTGCGGTATCCGCTGTTCGGCTGTTTTGATGACGCCGGGCGGCTGTACGTGGCGGAAGGGACCGGTCAGAGCGTGCCGGGGGCCGAACTGATCAAGCAACCCCTGGGTCGCATCACGCGGCTGGAGGACACCGACGGAGATGGGAAATTCGACACGAGCGTCCCGTTTGCCGAGGGGCTGGTCTTTCCCCAGGGGGTGTTGTGGCACGAGGGGGTGGTGTACGTCGCCTCGCATCCGGCGATCTGGCGACTGGAAGACACCGATGGGGACGGACGCGCCGACCGCCGCGAAGAGTTCGTCGCGCGGTTCAATTTCAATGGGAATGGGTGCGACATCCACGGTCCGTTCCTCGGACCGGATGGTCGGCTGTATTGGACGGATGGCCGGCACGGGTACAACATCGAGCGTCCCGACGGCACCCGCCTGGAAGGCTTCGCCTCGCGCCTGTGGCGCTGTCGCACCGATGGCCGGGAACTGGAGCGCGTCGCAGGGGGCGGGTTCGACAATCCGGTCGAGATCGCCTGGACGCCGGAGGGAGAATTGCTTGGAACGATGGACCAGGGGGCCGGCGACTGCCTGCTGCATTACGTCGAGGGAGGGGTCTATCCGGAGGATCACCCGTGCGTTCGGGAATTCCCCCGGACGGGGCCACTCTTACCGGTGGTCCGCCGCTATTCGGTTGAACTCCCCGCGGCTCTGTGCGGCACGATGTGCTATCGCTCGGACCGCTTCGGGCCGGATTTTCAAGACACGCTGATCACCACGCACTACATGACGCACAAGCTCGTCCGCAGCACGCTGATCCGCGACGGATCGACGTTTCGGGCCGAGGATGCCGATTTTCTGGTGTCGTCCGATCCGCATCTGCGGCTGACCGACG
>JBJXGA010000012.1:0-7370 GCA_046152955.1 Planctomycetales bacterium
GGCGGGGCATCCTGCAGAACCTGAGTTACGCCATCACCGCGGGGGATGCCCGAACGCGCGACTTTCACATTGAGGTCATTCAACCCCCCTCGGCCAGAGTCGACGAAGTCGATTACAGCTTCCCCGATTACATGCGTCTGACGTCGCGCACCGACGCCGGAGGGGCGATCGATGGTTGGGAGGGAGCCCAGGTTACGCTCCGGGCGACGGCCAATCTGCCGCTGAAGTCGGCGCGAATCGTTCTCACGGAGACGGAAGACCCGCTGGCCAAAGGGGAAGAGATCGGCATGCAGGTGACCGACGGGGTCAACCTGTCGGCCCAGTGGAAGCTGGCGTTCCGCAGCGACGGAACCTACGCCCGCTATTATCACATCCAAGTCAAGACCGCGCGGGAGGAATCGGATCCGGAACCGACCGTCCATCCGCTGCGGATTCGTCCCGACCAGCGCCCCGAGGTCACTCTGTTGGCGCCGACGCACGATCTGGTGGGAGAAGACGCTCGGGCGGCCAACGCCGTCGTGCCACTGGTCATCCAGGCAGTCGATCCCGATTTCGAATTGCGGCTGCTGACTCTCAAGGTGGAGGCCGAGGGACAGGAATTGTACAGCGAGCCGCTCTTCATCAATCGCGATCTGGGACAGAGTTTCCGCGGTTCGCACGACTGGGACTTGTCCCGCATGGGAAAACTCTCGCCTGGCAAGCTGGTCGAATTCTGGATCGAAGCGCGGGACAACAAGGTTCCGGTTGCCAATCGCGGAGCGACCCCCAAACTCAAACTGGAAATCCGACCGGAGAAGTCCCCGGATGACGTGCAGAAGGAACTGGCTCGGGACAAGGAGCGCCAGGCCGAACAGATCGCCCGCGCCGACGACGCGGCCCGACAGGACGCACAAGAGCCGGCGACGCGCGACGCGGCCGACGATGCGGCCGACGAGCAACCGGATCAGGTGGCGAAGGACGACCCGCAACCCTCCTCACCGCCGTCTCCACCCCCACAGGATCTGGCCGCGCGCCAGCCACAGGACAATGGCGACTCTGATTCCGGCGATCGGAACGAGGAGGGGGGCAATTCCTCCAATCCGCCTCCCCCCGGAGACAACTTTGAGCAGGCGCTGCAAAAATTGTTGCAGCGCGACGAGGAACAAGACGGCCAGCCCCCTCAGGAGGAGTCGCCGCCAGGGGACCGGTCGACGGACAGTGCCGCACAACGCGATCAGGAACCGGCGGGGAAACGGGATGAACCGCGTCGCGATTCCGGAGCGCGCGAGGGAAAATCCGGGAAGTCCGGCGACGACAATCCGCAGAAGAACGACCGACCCGGTCGCGAAAAACGATCCACTGGAAGTTCTTCGCCGAAACAACCCGCTGTTCAAGACAACGAACGGGAACGAGACGCATCGAGCGGCGAGCCCCCCCCGCCGGACGAGCGCTCACCGTCCGATCCTCCCGCCGCAGACGAAGAGCAGGAGTCTCGCGCTCCGCAGCGCGATCCAGAGTCTGATTCCGATGCCAGCGGCTCGCCAGATGCTTCCGACCGGGACTCGGCGGAGGGAACCGCAAAGAAGCCGACCGATGCCGGCCCAGCCAAATCCGACACGCCCAAACCCGGCCAGGAGGGGACCACCCCGGAGACCGGAACGAAAGGGGGCTCCAAGAAGGAGCAAACTGGAACGACCGGAACAAACGAAAATGATCGGAACCGCGACGACCGCGCGGCGGATCGTCCCTCTGAGCGGAGCGACAGCACCCCCGCGCAGAAGCCGGAAAAAACATCGAAAGAGAAGCAACGCTCCAAGCCCTCCAAGGAGCCAACAGAATCTCCGGACGACAAAACGACGGACAAACCCGCCGACAAGGGGGCGGACAAGCCCTCCGACAAGTCGCCGGACAAGCCGACGGAAAATCCGTCCGAGAATCCCAGTCCCTCCGACAAGGAGGCCGACAAACCGACCAAAAAATCTGCAGACGATCCGACGGCCGGAGAGGACGCGGGCCACGACGACTCCGAGACACCAACCCGCCCGACTCCCAAGAATGACCCCTCCTCCGACGGCCGGGGGGATGGCGCAGACTCCCGAGAGGAGTCGGATGGGGGAGGCAAGCCGAGCCGACCTCGCGACAAGTCGGCATCCGAAAAGCCGGGGGACGCCGAGGGGGGAGAGACCGACTCTGACGAGGGGGATCAAGCGGCGGCCAAGAAGTCGAAGGGGGGGGCCGACTCCACTGAACGCGAACCGGCCGCGGACGACCCGACGGCACGCAAAGAAAAAGGAACCGGTACCGAGAAGGGAAAAGCGACCGGCAGCGACGAAGAGGATCCCGAGGCGGGGCGCGCCTCGGACGACGTGGAACGGGATCCTGCCAGCCCGCCGGGAAAAACCCAGCCATCGCAGAACACACAGCGCAAACCGGCCGACGCCGAAGAGCCTGGGGACGATTCCCAGCAGAAGCCGCGCCCCAAATCCAAGCGTCAGTCGAAGAGCGAAAGCAATTCCACCTCCAACGACGACGCCCAGGATGTCGAGACCGATCCCCAGGGGAAACAGCGCACCGAGCAGCCGGGAAAGACCGACAACCCTCCCTCGGACAAACCGAATTCGAAATCCACCCGCAAACCGGAACAGCGTCCCAGCAATCCCCCCGATGCCGGGAATCAGCCGTCCCAAGGGGAAGGCCGCAAAAAACGGCAGGAATCGCAGCAACCCGATACGGGGGAACAGGGACGCAGTTCCGCCAGCGATGAGGGAGAAAGCGGCGGCAATCAGGAAGGGGCCGGCGACAAGGGAGACCAGCCGGGAGATTCTGAACAGGCCGCGGGAAAAACTGGCAAACCGGGAGATAAAAAAGGGAAGGGTTCCACGACCAGTCCCGCGAAGCAAACCGAATCTTCGGAATCGGCACCAAAGGACGAGTCCTGTCCCCCCAGCGGTGGCCAGGACGGGAGCAAGGGACAAGGGGGATCCGGAAAGAAAGGTGAGGGGTCGGGTGAATCGTCCTCCGGCGAGTCCGACTCGGGCGACAGTCCCTCAGGCAATCAGCCGGGATCCAAACCGGGCACTTCCTCTTCTTCCGCGGGGAAATCCTCTGCGAAACCCGGAGCACCGGGCAGCAATCCCTCGTCGTCTCCCGAGGGAGGGGGGATGTCGGAAGCCCCTGAGGGGGGGGCGGGCCCCACTGGAGAGGGGACCGGGAACGCGGATGGCTCCGAGCCCGACGCAGTCCGTCGCGATCGGGATTTCGACAGCGCCCCCTCTCCCGAAGAGGAACAGGCCAATCTGGAATACGCCCGCAAGGCGAGTAATCTGTTGCTGAAACGCCTCAAACAACAACTGGAGCGGGGAGAGGTGGATGAGGAGCTCTTGGAGCAGATGGGATGGAAAGACATGGAGGACGTGGCGCGGTTCACGCAATTCCTGGAACAGCAGCTCAGCCAGCAGGGGGACGACAACTCGCCCGAAGCGCTCGCCAGAAAACTGCAATTCGAGGAGATGCTCAAGAGCTTGCGTCTGAAGTCCGAGACCCAGCGCCGCCGGGGTGGAGCCAACCCCGAACGCCGCGTGGTTCCCGCCAGCTCCCGCAACCAGTCGGTTCCCGCGGAATACCGCGAACAATGGGAAGCCTACACCAAGAGTCTGGAGAAAAAAGTGCCTGAGGGAACCCGGTCCGGAAAATCTTCCAAGAAACCCGCCAAACCCGCCGCGCCGCGGCAGCCCAAGCCGTAGCATGTGGCGCGGCCATAGGGCTTATCAGAAAATCACGATGACAGAGCAATCACCCGAGCCACAGGAAACGTCGCCATCAACGGGCGATGCGGAGCAAGCTCTGGTTTACGAGTCGAATCCCAAACATAGCGAGCCCTGGCAGCCCGGCAGGAAGGGAAGCATCTGTGATCTTGAGGTTCGCCCACATGCGCAATCCTTGCTGCTTGAAAGCGAATTGGACGGCGATAAGCGATTTGCGGTCTTCGAGGGGAGAGCCTATTGCGCTCAAGAGCATTGCCCCGGAACGTGGCATGGCTACCCGGTCGGATGGATTGAAGTGCCGCCTCGCTTACAAAGACTCTGGCAACGGGCTGGGAAAGTCACCAAGCGCCAGTTGAAGCGGAACTGGGAGGCACATCAATGATTGAACCTCGTTCCTGGACCTCTGGCAGTCCGACTGAATTCGCGATCACTCTTTCGTTCGCTCCCGACCCGGACCGAGGGTGCGGCGCGGCACGGCGCATGTGGACCACTTGGGGGAGTTTCGAGATTTGGGTCAACGGAATGAATCTCTGTTTGCATAGAGAGGAAGGAGTCACGCTTCCGGCGGTCCATTGGTATCTGTACCCGGTCCTTCGCTGGTTCGTCACCAACTGGGACGTGCTGTTGCACGAAGAGCGATTGCCCAACCGAAACGTTGGGCGGGACGCCTGGCGTTCGCTTCGGTCGACGGCCGACACACTGCTCGCCTTGTCTGAGCCGGACGCAGAGGCTTGGGACGCGTCGCAACATGCCTGGTGGATGCGACATGCATTGCCAGCATGCCGCCAAGGAGGGCTGTTTCCCGACATCGTCATCAGGAGAATGCAGGACAGCATAGAGTTTTCCTGGGGGCCTTCGTCCAGGGCGGGAACGCCTCCGCATTTCTACTTTCTGGCCAACCACGGGTACGCGCGGATTGATCCTCGCATAGTGGCTAAGAGTTTTTCGGATGTGATTGGACCGGCAATCGAACATCTTTGCAGCGAGGCATCGGACGAACCGGCATTCTCGGAACTTCGCGCAGCGTTTCAAACCCTCAGCAATGTCGATCGCTTGGACCAGCAACTGGCTTTGATCTGCGGGCTTCATAGTGGAACTCGCGATATTCTCC
Organism: Planctomycetales bacterium; assembly: GCA_046152955.1. Classification (GTDB taxonomy): domain Bacteria; phylum Planctomycetota; class Planctomycetia; order Planctomycetales; family Planctomycetaceae; genus SIAF01. The sequence continues at coordinate 4,855 of JBJXGA010000012.1, forward strand.
GCGTTAGAAGCGACTTTCAGTCGAACAGGCTGACTTCGTTCACTACCGAAAAACGATCCCGATTGGTGGTTGAAGATGCACCGCAGTTCTGCCTCATGTTCGGCTCGGTCGCTCCCGATATCGACGAACAGGACGTCGAGCAATTGATCGGCTTGGTGGCATCAATCTGTCATCCGTACCAGGAGAACGAACTTCTGCGGAAACTTGTTTGCGACGCACCGATCCGCTCGGCATTGGAGCGGCCCTGGGACCGAGGCTACGCGCTTGCAGAGGATTTGCATCAAGCATTGGAGGGCAGGTATCGGGATGGCTCCCTGGTCGACGTTGAAGCATTGGTCGCTGATCTGGGGATCGCCATCACCTCGATCGAATTGAACGACAAAACGATCCGCGCTATCGCCATCGCTGGCGAGGAATGCCGCCCAACGGTGGCCATCAATACCCGGTACAAATACCAACATTCGCACCCACGGCGGTTTACGCTGGCACACGAGTTGTGTCACATCTTGCATGATCGGACGCATGGCGTCAGATTGGCGCTGGCCTCCGGTCCGTGGGCGCCCGTCGATGTGGAAAAACGCGCCAATGCTTTCGCAGCGATGTTCCTGATGCCCCCTGAACTGATACGAGCTGTCATCGAACAAGACCAGATTGACCTCGAGTCGGTGCAAGGACTAAGGGCGGCCAGCAAGCGCCTGGAGGTCAGCTTCAGCGCACTCATCGAGCACGTGTGCAATCTCGGATTCATCGATGAAGCGACTCATGATGAGTTGAAACAGCAGGATATCCAAAATTCGGCCCCCAAGATGCTCCCCTAGGTGGAGCCGCGTTCGTCGAAAATTCCGCCGGTTCCGACGCGCCGCCGTTCCGTAACTGCAGCATGCGGTCTACAATACGCGCCGGGAGTTCCCCCAGGGCGGATCACGGGTCGCCGGGAAGTGGAGCACCAGGCAATCTCTCATTGGGGAAGATCAATCGCATGAAGGTGCTCGTTGTCGGTCAAGGTGGACGCGAACACGCACTCGTCTGGAAACTGGCGCAGTCGCCGGGGGTGACCCGCGTCTATTGCGCGCCGGGGAATGCGGGAACAGCCGCCGAAGGGGACAACGTCGACCTGGCCCCCACCGACGTGGAGGGGCTGCTCAAATTCGCCAAACAGGAAGGGGTCGGCTTGACAGTGGTCGGACCGGAGGTGGCCCTGGTGGCCGGCCTGGTCGACGCCTTCGACGAGGCGGATTTGCGCGTTTTTGGTCCGTCCAAACTGGCCGCGGAACTGGAAGGAAGCAAAGCCTTTGCCAAAGACATCATGCGGCAGTCAGCCATCCCCACGGCCGGGTCGCAGACATTTGGCAGCGCCGAAGCGGCCGAAGCGTACATCGCCGACCGTGAGGAGACCCGGCTGGTGATCAAGGCGGATGGCCTGGCGGCCGGCAAAGGAGTCTCGGTGTGCGCCAACAAGGCCGCGGCGCTGGAAGCGGTCCGGAGAATCATGCGCGTCCGCGAGTTCGGCGACGCGGGGAAGCGGATCGTCGTCGAAGAACACATGGATGGCGAAGAGGTGAGCATCCTGGCGATCACTGACGGCAGCACGATCGTCCCGCTGGAGACGTCGCAAGACCATAAGGCGGCCTACGACGACGATCAGGGGCCCAACACCGGGGGGATGGGGGCGTACAGTCCGGCCCCCCTGATCACTCCGCCGATGATGGACCAGATCATCTCCCAGGTTCTGGTGCCGACCGTGGATGCCATGCGAAAGCGGCATCGCCCCTTTCGCGGAATTCTCTACGCCGGTTTGATGATGACCAATCAGGGGCCCAAGGTGCTGGAATTCAACGTCCGCTTCGGCGATCCCGAATGCCAGCCATTGCTGATGCGGCTGCGGACCGACCTGGCGGAGGTGCTGCTGGCTGTGGCGGAAGGGCGTCTGGGAGATCTGCCGCCATTGGAATGGGATCCGCGGCCAGCCGTGTGCGTGGTGATGGCTGCCGAGGGGTATCCGGGGGAGTACGCCAAGGGAGCCGCGATCCGTGGTCTCGACGAAGCGGCTCGTCTCCCCTCGGTCAAAGTCTTCCACGCCGGAACGCAGCTCAAGAATGGACAGGTGCTGACCAGCGGCGGGCGCGTGTTGGGAGTCACGGCGATCGGAGACAACATCGTTGACGCCAAGCTCCGCGCCTACCAGGGGGTCAAGTGCATCCGCTGGGACGGTGCCTGGTGCCGCCACGACATCTCGGACAAAGCGCGCCGGCATACCACAGGAGACGAACCCGCCACCGAGACGCCAGCCAGCACATGAGCTTGCGTGGTGGGCCTCCTAAGACAATCCCTCCCTCCCCCCTTGCGGGCGGAGGGCCGGGGTCGGGGGGCGGACGTCTCGGTGCTTTGGACGTGGACGCTGGCAGCGTCCACCAGTGCGTTTGCAAGTTTGTTGAATCGGCGAGGTGCAAGTCCTCGTCAGGAGGTTCTGGTTTGATCCTGTAGCCGACCGTGACTGCGTCGCCGTGAGGCGGGGT
>JBJXGA010000023.1:0-2556 GCA_046152955.1 Planctomycetales bacterium
GACTTCATGGCCTTTCCAGAAGTGGAAATCGCCTATCTGTGCGATCCCGACGACGATACGGTTCCCTCCGCGCTGAAAATGGTCCAGGACAAGGGGCTGCCGACTCCTCGCGTCGAACGGGATTTCCGCCGGGCGCTGGAGGATCCCGAGGTGACGGCGCTGGTCTGTGCGGCGCCTGACCATTGGCATGCGCTGGCGACCGTGCTGGCCTGCCAGGCGGGAAAAGACGTGTACGTCGAAAAGCCTTGCTGTCACAATCCGATCGAGGGGCAGCGAATGGTCGCCGCCGCGCGGCATCATGGCCGGGTCGTGCAGGTGGGAACGCAACGCCGCAGCGGCGCCGACATGGCGGCCATCGCCCCCGTGGTCCAGGGGGGGCAACTGGGCAAGGTCCATTTCGTTCGTTCCTGGATCACCAGCGTCCGCCCGAACATTGGACGGGAGGCGGTGGCCCCTCCGCCGGAGAATCTCGACTTCAGCCTGTGGGCAGGTCCGGGACCGGACGATGGTTACAAGAAAAATCTGGTGCATTACCACTGGCACTGGCGCTGGGCGTTCGGCACGGGAGAGTGCGGCAACAACGGCATCCATGGACTCGACGTGGCACGGTGGGGATTGGGAGTCGACTACCCCAGTCTGGTCACCTGCGGAGGTGGCAAGAACTATTTTGACGACGATCAGGAAACCCCTGATACGCAACTGGCGACATTTGAGTTTCCGGGCGTGACGCTGCAATGGGAACATCGCACCTGGTCCCCGCGGGGACTGGATGGGGAATCGTTTGGCGTGGCGTTCTATGGCACCGAGGCCACTCTGATCACCACTGGCCGCGGCTGGAAAATCGTCACCGGCGCGGGAGACAAGGAAAAGATTGTGGACAAACACGACGGAGCGGAACAAATGCAGTCGCACGTCCGGAATTTTCTCGACTCCCTGATCACGCGCGAAAAGCCCAACGCCGACATCGAAATCAACCACAAGAGCACGTTGCTGTGTCATCTGGCGAATATCGCCTGGCGCACCCGCTCGGTCGTCAAATTCGACGGACAGAACGAATCGATCATTGACAATCCCGAGGCCACGGCGCTTTTGGGCCGGAGCTATCGGAAGGGATTTGAATTGCCGCGCGTCGGATGAAAAGCCGTGCAGAGTAGTTGCTGTTACGAAAAGCCAGAAGGATTCACCTTCTGGCGAATCACCGGTGCAGTTCCATCCCCAATGTCCGACGAGTTGTATTCCGACCATATTCTCGACGAGGTGGAAGCCCCCTACCACCGGGGGCATGCCGCATGTCCGACGATCTCCCATCAGGAAAAGATCGCCTGCGGAGACGAAGTGCATTTGGAGATCGTGGTGGATGAGAAGCGCTGTATCCGGGAAGCATGGTTTCAGGCAACGGGGTGCATGATCAGTCTGGCGGCAGCCTCAGTCTTGACGAGAGAAATCGAGGGGAAGTCGCTGGACGACTTGCGTGGCTTACAGGCCAGCCAAATGCTGGATTTGCTGAAAGTGCCGCTCACAATGAAGCGTCAACAGTGCGGACTGGTAGCGTTCAAAGTGTTGAAAGCGATGATTTATGCCTTGGACACAGCCACTCGATCGGGGACAGGAACCGCAGCGGCCCTTGGTTCTGGTGGGTCAAACCCCTAGAATGGATGCGGCAGCGTTGTTCCGCGACGAATTCTTTGTGTTCCCTGTACGATGTCCGACGAGCTCTATGACGATCATATTCTGGACCAGGTGGAGGCCCCCTACCATCGGGGGCACGCCGCGTGCCCCACGCTGGCGCATGCCGACAAAAACCCGTTGTGCGGTGATGAAGTCCGATTGGAACTCGTCGTCGATGACCAGAATCGAGTGCGCGAAGCGTGGTTTGACGGGCAGGGGTGCGCCATCAGCCAGGCGGCGGCCTCGATCCTGACCAAAGAGATCGAGGGGAAGACGCTCGATGAACTGCGCCAGTTTCAGGCCCCTCGGATGCTGGAACTGCTCAGGGTTCGGCTGACCGCCTCGCGGCAAAAGTGCGGACTCCTGCCGTTCAAAGTCCTCAAGACCATGATCTACATGCTCGACGAACGAATCGCTTCAGAAGCCGAAACGGTCGCAGCGAAATGATCCGGCGCCCGTCTCCATCTTGTTCTCGCGTTCCATGAATTCTCCTCTCGACGTCACTGCCATTCGGCAGGACTTTCCCATTCTGCACAAGCCGCTCCCCAGCGGTGTTCCGCTGGTGTATCTCGACAATGGGGCCACGGCACAGAAGCCGCGACGGGTGCTCGACAAACTGACCGAGTGCTACGAAAGTCTCAACGCCAATGTTCACCGCGGGATCCATTCTCTGGGAGACCGGATCACCACTGAACTGGAAGCAGCCCGCGAAAAGGTCCGCACGCTCCTGGGGGCTCGCGAGGTGGAAGAGATCATCTTCACCTCGGGAACCACGATGTCGATCAATCTGGTCGCCAATGCCTGGGGGCGCAAGTTTCTAGAGCCCGGCGACGAGTTGCTCCTGAATGAAATGGAGCACCACGCCAATCTCGTCCCCTGGCAGCAGAT